>CALLYR010000238.1 GCA_937859005.1 uncultured Paracoccus sp.
CCGGCGCGCCACGTCGACGCCAGGAACCAGGTCGATGCGCAGCGGCTCGCCGGGGGCGGGCGGCTGCCAGGGGATGCTGCGGCGGATGCGGTCCAGATCCACGCCCATGGGGGCAATGTTGATGACCGGCGGCGTCGATCCGGCCAGCCGTTCCTCGACCACTCCGGCCAGCAGGCGCGAGATGACGGTGGCGAAACGCGCATGTACCCATTTCGCGCGCTGGTTGGGACCATAGCCCTCCAGCGTCGGTCCGTGCAGGGTCAGGCTGTAGCCGGGCCCGCCCAGCCGTTCGGCCAGCATCGCGATATTGGCCGAATCGGCGCAGGAATGGACATGGACATGGCTCCAGCCGCGTTCGCGCGCGATCCGATTCAGGCGCGCGGCCATGGCCAGCATCGCCAGCATCCGCGCCCGCGCCCTGGACCCGCCCGCGGTTTCGGCCGCCAGCGCCGCCCGCAGACCGCGCCCCCACCCCCCCGGCCCGGCGCGCAGGAATTCGGCGCCCAGCCCGGCCAGTCCGGACCGGCCCACCGGCATCAGATATCGTGTCTGCGCCTGCGCCTCGGCGGTCCAGGAATGGGGCGCAATCGCAGGCGGGGGCGGCCGGGTCGAGATCAGATCGGCCTCGATCCCCAGCTCGGCCAGGGCCTGACGTTCGCGCCACAAGAAAATATGCGTCTGGCCCGGAAATTCGGGGATCAGAAAGCCGATGCGCATCATGTCACCCCCTTGTTGGCGCCGGGCAGAACCGTTCAGGTCCCGCAACCGTGCTTGCGTGGACCAGCCCCGGAAATCAAGTCACGCCAATGCCGCGTCCCTGGCCGCCAGGATGCGGCCCCTTGGCAGCTTGTTCCTGCACAGGCGACGCAGGCCGGGCTGCCCTCACGGTGCGCCCAGTTCGGCGGGAGTGCCCCATCCCCGCCCCGACCGCCCGGAGGCAAGACCCACCGCATAGAGGGCGCGCGTATAGACCGGATCGAATGGTTTCGCATAAGGCACCGGAAATCGCGGCGGCACCGCGGTTACCCGCAGTTCGAACCCGTCACGGGCCGCGGTCTGCTGGATCGTGCGCAGTTCGCCCCGGTATTGCGACTTGATCATCGTGTCGATCGACCGTTCCGCGATGCCCACCGCGGTTGCCCGTGTGGCAGACCATTCCGGCGCCAGTTTCGAATTGCGGATCAGCCACATGTTGCGCGGCCCCCTTTTGGGCGGCACCGGATAATTCGCGGGATAGGCAAAGATGCCGCGCGTCACGCCCCCGTCCACATGCAGTTCCTGATAGAAGCGGCCGTCCCGGACAACGTCGAAGACAACCGGTGGAAACGCGGCCGGGATCGAGGCCGAGGCCAGCAGCACCCGCCGGATCAGCGCCACCCGGTCCGGCTGGCCGGACGCGGCGATGCGGCCGATGTCCCAGATGACCTGACGCTGCGCGTCCAGATCGGTCGTCCCGATCAGCAGCACCCGGCCCTTGCGCCGTTCGCGCGCGATGGCCTCTACCAGGTCCGGCGTCACCACCTCGGCGATGCGGCGTTCCAGCGGGCCGCTGTCGGCCAGGGCGCTGGCTCCGCCCAGCACGTCCAGAATGCGCAGCCGATAGATATCGTCGGCCTGTGTCTGAGTATAGAACCGTTCCAGCGCGCCGTCATGAGCCGGGCCCAGAAAGGCCATGGGAGCGATCAGCGCGCCCGTGGAAACGCCCGTGACCACTGCGAATTCCGGCCGGTCGCCGCGTTCGGACCAGCCCTTCAGGAATCCCGCGCCATAGGCGCCCGCGTCGCCCCCGCCCGACAGGGCCAGCAGGTCCAGCCGTTCGCCGCTGGCCAACCGCTGGTGCAAGGCCTGGTCCAGTTCGTCGGGTGCAGACGGCGAGGGAATCATCGCATCGCCATAGGTGCGGATGCGCGCGTATCCGGGGATCTGCGCCATGCCCTGCGCCTGTGGCGGCGGCGGCTCGCCCATTCGCGCGGGCACGACATTGCAGCCCGCCACGGCGATGGCCGCAGCCACGGCGACGGCCCGGCCGCACATCCACCATGACCGGCCTGCAGTCATGACCTATCCCATCCTGCGCGCGCCGCCGGCCAGCATGGCGCGCGCCCGCTTTCGCGGATCGGCCTCGAACAGCGCCGCCAACTGTTCGGTCATTGCGCCCGCCAGTTGGTCCACATCGGTGATCGTCACCGCCCGCTGGTAATAGCGGGTCACGTCATGCCCGATGCCGATGGCGATCAGTTCCACCTGCCTGCGCCGTTCGACCATCGCGATCACGTCGCGCAGGTGCCGTTCCAGATAGTTCGCCGGATTGACCGACAGGGTGCTGTCGTCCACCGGCGCGCCGTCCGAAATCACCATCAGGATCTTGCGCGCCTCGGAGCGGCGGGTCATGCGGCGGTGCGCCCATTCCAGCGCCTCGCCGTCGATGTTTTCCTTCAGCAAGCCTTCTTTCATCATCAGGCCCAGATTGGGCCGCACCCGCCGCCACGGCGCGTCCGCCCCCTTGTAGATGATGTGGCGCAGGTCGTTCAGCCGCCCCGGTCCGGCCGGGCGGCCGTCGGCGAGCCACTTCTCGCGGCTCTGCCCGCCCTTCCAGGCGCGGGTGGTGAAGCCCAGGATCTCGACCTTGACCGAGCAGCGTTCCAGCGTCCGCGCCAGCACGTCGGCGCAGATCGCGGCGATGCTGATGGGACGGCCGCGCATCGAGCCCGAATTGTCGATCAGCAGCGTGACCACGGTGTCGCGGAACTCGGTGTCCTTCTCGACCTTGAATGACAGGGGCGTCGTCGGGTTGGCCACCACGCGCGCCAGACGGCCCGCGTCCAGCACGCCCTCTTCCTTGTCGAACTCCCAGCTTCGGTTCTGCTGCGCCTGCAGGCGGCGCTGCAGCTTGTTGGCCAGCCGCCCGACCGCGCCGCGCAGGGGTTCCAACTGCTTGTCCAGATAGCTGCGCAACCGTTCCAGTTCGGCCGGATCGGCCAGATCCTCGGCCTTGATCTCCTCGTCGAAGGCCTGGGTATAGACCTTGTAGTCGGCGCTGGCCTCGCTGACCGGGGGCGGCAGTTCCGGCGGCATCTCGCTGTCGGGCATCTCGGCGTCTTCGACCAGTTCCTCGTCGGACTGGTCGTCAAGGGATACCTGCGCCTGCCGTTCGTCCTGCGTGCGCTCCTGGCTGCGTTCGGGGCTGGCCTCGGCCTCGTCGCCCTCCTGCTGCTCGCGCGACTGGTTGTCGCCGGCTTCCTCGTCCTGCTCGGCGTTTTCGTCCGAATCGTCGTCCTGCGGCTCGTCGGGGTCGTCTCCCAACTGGTCGCCGTAACCCAGGTCCGCGATGATCCGGCGCGACAGCCGGGCAAAGGCCGACTGATCGGCCAGGGCCGCCGCCGCATCGGTCACGGTGTCGCCGGCCTGCTGTTCGACGAAGGGCCGCCACAGATCGGCCACATGCTGCGCCGCAGGGGGCAGCGCCCGCCCCGTCGCCGCCTGCCGGACCAGATAGCCCGCCGCAACCGCCAGCGGGGCATCAGCGGGCGCCTTGATCTGGCCATAGCCCTTGCGCTCGGCCTCGGCCCCGATCTTCGCATCGATATTGGACAGCGCGCCGGGCATGTCGCGCGCGCCCAGCGCCTCGCAGCGGGCGGTTTCCATCGCCTCGTAAAGCTCGCGGGCCATGGGACCGGCGGGCACGTATTTCGCATGGGTCGCGGCATCATGGTGGCGCAGCTTCATCGCCAGCGCATCGGCGGTGCCGCGGGCCTGCAGGATCTCGTCGCGCGCCATCCGTCGGCTGACCTGCGGCAGACGCATCGTATCGCCCGCCACCCCCGAAGGGTCGGCGGTGAAGGTCACGTTCAGTTCGCGGTCCTCGGCCAGCGCGCGGGTCGCCTCGGCCAGGGCCTTCTTGAACGGATCGGCGGGGTTGTCGGATTTCTTCATGCTGTCTGTTTTCGGACAGGACGGGCGCGCTGTCCATGGCGAACCGCAGGCAATCCCGCGCGTTCGCACCGACAACGAAGGAGACGCCGATGCACCCCGCCCCGATCGCCCTTGCCCTGAGCCTCGCCACCGTCCTGCCCGCCTTCGCGCAGGACTGCGCCCCCGCATACCGGCGCGGCTTTCACGAGGGGGTCGAGGCCGTGAACGCCCAGCTTGGCGCCGTCACCGCCCGGATGCAGCAGCAGGTGCAGGCGCAGGTGAACGTCCAGCTTGCCGAACTCGACGCCCGGCGAACCGCCGAACTGGAGCGCAGGCTGGCCGAGGCGCAGAATCAGGCGCTGGCGGACCGGGGACCGGTGACGGCCGCGCCCATGCCGCGCCTGCCGCCGCTGACCATGGCGCCCAGCGGCGGCATCGTGCCGCAGATGGCACCTGCCGCGGACCCCCGGCCAGACGACCTGGCCGCCCTGCCGCCCGGCACGACCATCACCATCACCGATCCGCAGAACCTGCCGCCCGATCTGTTCCACGCGCTTCTGGCCTATGCCGCGCGCTGACGGGCGTCGTAATCCGCGCGCGCCGCATCGATGGCGTCGGCATTGGCCCAGGTCCATTCCGCCAGCGCGGCGATGGGCCGGAACAGGTCGTACCCCATTCCGGTCAGCGCATATTCAACCTGCGGCGGGGTCGAAGGCGTCACCGTGCGGGTCACGAAGCCGTCGCGTTCCAGGTTGCGCAGGGTCAGGGTCAGCATCTTCTGCGAGATGCTGCCCAACTCGCGCTTCAGCGCGGAAAACCGCATCGGCCCCTGCCCCAGCGCCCGCACGATCAGCAGGGTCCATTTGTCCCCGATGCGCGACAGCATCGCGCTGATGCGCTGGCAGGTTCCGGTATCCTGCATGTCATATGGTTTCATGTCGGTGCCTTCTTGTGTCATCTGTGGGTGGTCTCTAGATCGCCCTTGGTTCCCTTTGGAAACCAAGTTAATCATGGAGACCGTCATGTCCAAGCCCCGTATCGCCGTCATCATCGGCTCGACCCGCAAGACCCGCTTTGCCGACAAGCCCGCCCAGTGGCTTATGGACAAGGTCAAGGACCATCCCCAACTGGATTTCGAACTGGTGGACCTGCGCGACTTCGACCTGCCGCTGTTCGACGAGGCGGCGTCGAACCTGTGGGCGCCCTCGTCCGACCCGCGTGCGGTGAAGTGGCAGGAAAAACTGGCCGGATTCGACGGCTATCTGTTCATTGTGGCGGAATACAACCGTTCCATTACCGGGGCGCTGAAGAACGCGCTGGATCAGGCCTATAACGAATGGAACCACAAGCCGATGGCCGCGCTGGCCTATGGCAGCATGGGTGGAGCGCGGGCGCTGGAGCATCTGCGCAACATCGCGGTCGAATTGCAGATGGTGCCGCTGCGCAACGCCGTCCACATCGGCGGCGGCGATTTCTTCAAGGTATGGAGCGGCGGCCAGGACTCGCCCATCAGCGAGATCGAGGGTAACCTGCAGGGCTCGCTGGACGCGATGCTGGACGAACTGGCCTGGTGGACCAAGGCGACGAAGGCCGCGCGTCAGGGTTGATGTAAGCAGCGAGGCCGGTCACTCAGTCGCTGACCGGCCCGTTCCCGCCATTATTCGGCATTGTGGGCGGGCCAAGCAAAACTGGCGATCTGCGCCCAATTCTCTCTATATGCGTCAAGCCATCCCATTTTCAGAGGGAAGTCAGGTCCACAAATCTTGCTGTAGTCGAGATTCAGTCGACGAAACTTTGTATTTTTATGTGGTTGGCCCTTCTTTCCCGGTTGCTGCCGCCATGCAAGATAGCTTGTTTTGACTGCGTCTGCCACCTGTCTTGACGGAACAACATACACTGCCGGCAATGCGTCGGCGTTCTTGCCGAGATCGACAAGCGCATAGAATATGCTGTCGGCAACTGTCGCCTCGTGCTTTTCCTGCATATGCCAGCCGCGGTCATTCCCCTTCTCCCAACTTGTCTTGACCTGAAACGCACAAAGATGCGCCCCATCCGGCGAGGTCACGACGATGTCGAAATTCAGGACGCCTTGCGGGGCTAACGCGGCGATGTAGCCGCGGCTCAACAGCCGCGACATGACCAGATGCTCTCCGGCCGCGCCGGTCAGAGAGCTCGTCCGGACGTCCATCACCCCGCCTTCGCCACCGCGCTTTCCGGCAGTTCCTCGTCGAACAGGCGCTGATAGAACTCGGCGACGGTCTGGCGCTCCAGTTCGTCGCATTTGTTCAGGAAGGTCAGCCGGAAAGCATAGCCCACATTGTCGAAGATGCGGGCGTTCTGCGCCCAGGAAATCACCGTGCGCGGGCTCATCACCGTGGACAGGTCGCCCTGCATGAAGGCGGTGCGGGTCAGGTCGGCCAGCGTCACCATCTGGGCCACGCATCTGCGGCCCTTTTCGGTGTTCATCTGCGGCACCTTGGCCAGCACGATCGCGACCTCGGCGTCGTGGGACAGGTAATTCAGCGTCACTACCAGGTTCCAGCGGTCCATCTGGCCCTGGTTGATCTGCTGGGTGCCGTGGTAAAGCCCGGTGGTGTCGCCCAGACCCACGGTATTCGCCGTCGCGAACAGGCGGAACCAGGGGTTGGGGGTGATGATCTCGTTCTGGTCCAGCAGGGTCAGCTTGCCCTCGGCCTCCAGCACGCGCTGGATCACGAACATCACGTCGGCCCGGCCCGCGTCATATTCGTCAAAGACGATGGCGGCGGGGTTGCGCAGCGCCCAGGGCAGGATGCCTTCGTGGAAGACCGTCACCTGCTGGCCCTCGACCAGCTTGATCGCGTCCTTGCCGATCAGGTCGATGCGCGACACGTGGCTGTCCAGGTTCACCCGTACGGTGGGCCAGTTCAGCCGCGCCGCCACCTGCTCGATATGCGTGGATTTTCCGGTGCCGTGATAGCCCTGGATCATCACGCGGCGGTTGTAGGCAAAGCCTGCGAGGATCGCCAATGTGGTGTCGGGGTCGAACTTGTAGGTCGTGTCCAGGTCGGGCACCCGGTCGGTGCGTTCGGCGAAGCCCTTGACCTTCATGTCGCTGTCGACGCCGAAGACATCGCGGACATTGATGTCCTCGGTCGGTTTCGCGTTCATATCCAGATCGGCCATCTGCCCGTCCCCCTGAAGTCCGTCGCCGCAATTGTCCCCGCGTGATGGAACATCCGCGGCCCGCGTGCAAGTGAAGCGCGCATTCCGCCCCGGTCTTGGTGAACCCGATGCACCCTTGCGCGTTCCGTCGCGGACGGACGAAAAGCGCAGCAGCGCACAGAAGCATGCAAGGGAAGCGAAACGGATGAGCGGACTGCTCGCATTGCTGGACGACGTGGCGGGCATCGCCAAGGTGGCGGCGGCCTCGGTCGATGACGTGGCGGGACAAGCGGCGAAGGCCGGAGCCAAGGCGGCGGGCGCCGTGATCGACGACGCCGCGGTGACGCCGAAATATGTCCACGGCTTCGATGCCAGCCGCGAGGTGCCGATCGTCTGGAAGATCGCCAAGGGCTCGATCTTCAACAAGATCGTCATCCTGCTGCCCATTGCGCTGTTGCTGTCCAGCTTTGCGCCCTGGCTGATTTCACCCCTGTTGATGGTGGGCGGCGCTTATCTGTGCTTCGAGGGGGCCGAAAAGGTCTGGCACTGGCTGCGTCCGGGCACTCCGCATGCCGACGGTCATGTGGACAGCGAAGACGACCCGACCCAGCTGGAGGAGGCAAAGGTTGCGGGTGCGATCAAGACCGATTTCATCCTGTCTGCCGAGATCATGACCATCGCCCTGTCCACCATTCCGGTGCGGGACAGCCTGTGGATGAAGGCCGCGATCCTGTTTCTGGTGGCCGTGGCGATCACCGTCGCGGTCTATGGTTTCGTCGCGCTGATCGTGAAGGCGGACGATTACGGCATGACGCTGGCCCGCAAGCGCAACGGCTTTCTGTCCAGTCTGGGTCATTCCATCGTCAAGATCATGCCGGGCTTCATGAAGACGCTGACCGTGATCGGCACGGCGGCCATGATCTGGGTCGGCGGCAACATCGTGATCCACGGCCTGCATGAGCTGGGGCTGCACCAGCCTTACGAATTCATTCGCGACACGGCCGAGCGTGTGGCACGGGCGGTTCCCGGAATGGCCGGTGTGGTGCGCTGGATGACCACCGCCTTCATCGACGGCATCCTCGGGCTGGCGCTGGGGCTGCTGTTGATTCCGGTTGCGGCCTGGATCATCGATCCGCTGTTCGCCCTGTTCCGCCGCAATCAGCCGCAGGCAAACTGAGACCCGGTAAGGACCAGGACCGCCAATGGACCCAAGGGCCGGCGCCCGGCGCACCGGCCCTTTCGCGTCATTCCGGAACAGATCACGGCCCCCGGCAGGCGGTCCATGACGCCGCAATCTCTAACCCGCCGGTCGGGCCGCGCCACGCACCGGCGGGATCAAGCGGCGCAAGGTGACGACGAGGAAAGGTCCGCGCGCGTCGCCTGGCCGCTGACCGGCCGTTTTTCGCCCGGACCATCTCTTGAATCCGAAGGATTGACCTTGGCGTCCGGATCGGCCTTCCGTCGCCATGAAGGAACGGGAACGCCGCCATGCTTTACGCCTATCAGTCCCGCGGGGCGGGGATCGGTCCCATGACACCCGAACAACCGCTGACCGGGGCGCTGTGGATCGATCTCTATCGCCCGCTCGACCGTCAGGTGAACGAGGTCGAGGCGCTGGGATTCAAGATTCCGACGCTGGCCGACATGGAAGAAATCGAGATCTCGAATCGGCTCTATCGCGAAGGCGACAGTCTTTACATGACCGCGGTGCTGCCGGGATCGCTGCCCGACGGCCGGCAGACCGCAATGCCCGTCACCTTCATCCTGTCGCCTGCCCGGCTGGTGACGGTCCGCCATCACGCCCCCCGCCCGTTCGAAACCTTCCCGAGCCGTGCCGACCGTTCGACCATTGGCGCGGATACGCCCGACCGGCTGTTCCTGGCGCTGATCGACGAAATCGTGGCCCGTCAGGCCGATCTGATGGAAAGTGCGGGCCACGCACTGGAGGAGGTATCGGCCCGCATCTTCAACGGCGCAGCGTCAGCCGACGCCGGCTGGCTGCAGACGGCGCTGGAACGCACGGGCCGCGAGGCCGAGCGCCTGTCCCGCATCAGGCTTGCGCTGCTGACCATCGAGCGCATGCTGGCCTTCCACAGCGTCAGTATCGACCCCAACCCCGGCGCGGCCGAACTGAAGCCCGTTCTGAAGGCGATCCAGCGCGATATCCAGGCACTGGAGGTACATGGCGGTTTCCTGTCCTCGCGCGTGGGACTGATCGTCAATGCGACACTGGGCATGATCAACCTGCAACAAAACAGCACGGTGCGCATCCTGTCGGTCATCGCGGCACTGCTCCTGCCGCCCACGCTGATCGCCAGCATCTATGGCATGAACTTCGACCATATGCCGGAACTGCACGCACGTTACGGCTATGCCGCGGCGCTGGGGCTGATGGCACTGTCGGCGCTTGGCACATGGATGATTCTGCGCTGGAAACGCTGGCTTTGACGCAAGGGGCGTCCGGACCCGGCAGTGAATCCGGGACGCGGGAAGGCTGGGCCGCCGGCCGTTCCCCTGCAGCGCCTTGCCTTGCCCCCTGCCGGTCACGGGCATATCTGACCTGCATATGCAAAAGCGCGAAAGACGGCGGGACGGATGATGAGGACGACCCTGCGTTACATGACCTGGCCCTTCATCGTCACCGTGCTGGGCCTGATCCTTGCCGCGTTCCTGGGCTATGAATTCTCGGGGACGACCTCGGGGGCGCTGTCGTTCTTCCTGATAGCCGCGGTGCTGGCGGTGCTGGAAATCTCGCTGTCCTTTGACAACGCCATCGTCAACGCCAACAAGCTGAAGACGATGTCACCCAGATGGCAGCGCCGGTTCCTGACCTGGGGCATCGTCATCGCCGTATTCGGGATGCGGGTGATCTTTCCGCTGCTGGTCGTGGTGATCGCGGCCCGGATCGGGCCATGGGCGGCGGTCAGGCTGGCCGCGACCGACCCCGTGCGCTATGCCGAACTGATCGGCGAGGCGCATCTGGCCATCGCGGCCTTCGGCGGGTCGTTCCTGATGCTGGTCGCGCTGAATTACTTCTTCGACCAGTCCAAGGAGGTGGACTGGATCGAGATACTGGAACGCCGCCTGCGCCTGGCCGGCAGCATCCGCGGGATGGAGGTCGGACTGGTCCTGATCTGCGTGCTGGTGTTCACCGTCCTTCTGCCCCCTGCCGAGGAAGCAAGCTTCATGTTCGCCGCGATGTGGGGGATCGTGACCTATCTGGCGGTGGATGCACTGGGTCATGTGCTGGACAGCTGGGGCCAGCGCGCGGCGGGTGCTGCGGCGCAGGCGGGACTGGGCGGGTTCCTGTATCTGGAGGTGCTGGACGCCTCGTTCAGCTTCGACGGGGTGATCGGGGCCTTCGCGCTGACCCAGAACCTGTTCCTGATCGCGATCGGGCTGGGAATCGGGGCGATGTATGTGCGGTCCATGACCGTGATGCTGGTCGAACGCGGCACGCTGGCCGAGTTCCGGTTCCTGGAACATGGCGCCTTCTGGTCGATCCTGATCCTGTCTGTGGTGATGTTCGCCCAGACCATGTGGAACATCCCCGAGGCGGTGACGGGCCTGGTGGGGGCGGCGGTGATCGGCCTGTCCTTCCTGTCCTCGCTGAGGTGGAACCGCAGCAACGCAGGCGGTTGACCGGCCTGTCGGCAGACGGAAAGGGGGCGCCCGGACGGCGCCCCCTGCCTCATTCCAACATTCGATCCGATCAGCCGTGACGGCGGACGAAGTCGTTCAGCTTTTCGTCTGCCTCTTCCTTGGACCAGCCATAGCGTTCCTGAAGCTTGCCGGCCATCTTGTCACGGTTGCCGGAAATTTCGGTCAGCTCGTCATCGGTCAGCTGGCCCCATTCCTGCTTGACCGAACCCTTCAGCTGGTCCCACTTGCCCTGGATGATATCCCAGTTCATCTTGCTCTCCTTCGCGAATGCGTATGTCCAAACAACGCATTGGCGCAGGCAGGGTTCCATGAGCGGGGTCAGGCCACCCGGTCGGGCGGGTCGCGGCCTTCGTCAAAGGCCACCAGATTGGCCATCGCGCGCAGCGCCATTTCGGTGCGGACCTGTTCGGCGGCCGTGCCCAGATGCGGCAGCAGAACCGCATTTTCCAGCGCCCGCAGGGCCTCGGGCACCGCGGGTTCGCGTTCATAGACATCCAGTCCCGCGCCCGCAATCCGGCCCTGTCGCAGTGCGTCGATCAGGGCGGATTCGTCCACCACATCGCCGCGCGCGACATTGACGAGGATGCCGCCGGGCTTCATCGCGGCCAGTTCCGCAGCCCCGATCAGATGCCGGGTGCCCGCGCCGCCGGGAACCGCGATCACCACCACATCCGCCGCCGCCAGCAGCGAGGGCAGGTCCGGCATCTGCCGCGCGGGGAAATCCAGCCCCGCCACGGTGGAGCGGTTATGGAAAAGGACCGGCATCGCAAAGCCGAAATGACAGCGCCGCCCGACTGCCTGCCCGATCCGGCCCATGCCGACGATGCCCGCGGTCAGCCCCGTCACATGCGTTCCCAGCATCTGCGTGGGCTGCCATCCGGTCCAGAGGCCCGCGCGGACCAGCCGCTCGCCCTCTCCGGCCCGCCGCGCGGTCATCAGGATCAGGGTCAACGCGATGTCGGCGGTGGCGTCCGTCACCACGCCGGGCGTGTTGGTAACGACCACGCCCGCAGCCTTGGCCGCCGCCGTGTCGATGTGGTTATGGCCTGCGCCGAAATTCGCCAGTATCCGCGTC
>CALLYR010000239.1 GCA_937859005.1 uncultured Paracoccus sp.
ATCAGGAAGCGGTTCAGCACCGTGCCGTAATCGCCGTCATAGTCGAAGCGGTTGATCAGCTGTTCGTGCCGCCGGGTCTGGTCGGTATGGGTGCCCCAGACGATCCCCTGATGTAGGTCGGTGATCCTGAGGCCGTCGTTCTGGGCATAGAACTGGAACAGGATCTGATCGAGGCTTTTCGTCATGTGATAGACCGATCCGGGCCGCGTCGGATACAGGATCTGCTGCGGCCTCTTGCCCGCAGGCGTGTCGATCTCGATGTCCAGATACCCCTCGGGGATCGGCGCGCCGACCGAGGAATAGCCATAGACGCCCATCGTCCCCAGATGGACCAGATGCGCGTCGATGCCGGTTTCAACCAGCGCCGCCAGCAGGTTGTGCGTGGCGCTGACGTTGTTGTCGACGGTATAGACCTTGTGGCGGTCGGTCTTCATCGAATAGGGGGCGGCGCGCTGTTCGGCGAAATGGATCACCGCATCGGGGCGCATGTCGGCCAGCCACTGCTTCAGCCGTTCGTATTCCTTGGCCAGGTTGAGCAGGTGGAAATTGATGACGTTGCCGCTTTCCTGTTTCCAGATGCGGCAGCGTTCCTGGATCGAATCCATCGGCGTCAGCGACTGCACGCCCAGTTCGGTGTCGATCCAGCGCCGCGACAGGTTGTCCACGATATGGACCTCGTGCCCCAGATTCGACAGATGCAGCGAGGTGGGCCAGCCCACGAAACCGTCGCCGCCGAGAACCGCAATCCGCATTCCAGATTCCTTCGTCTTGGCCATCGCGCGCGTCGTTACCCCGGCGCGGCGGCGCTGTCGAATGAAGATATGACGACAGCCTGACGGTTTCGTGACCGAAAGCCAAGGGCGGCACGGCGTGCAAGGCGGCAAGCCGCCGGGCAGGGCAGGTTGCCCCGGACCCGGCGGTGGCTGATCTCGATCCTGTTCCTCGGAAGATCAGGCCGTCCTGGCGCTCGGCGTGCGGGCGCGCGCGGCATCCACGCTCCACGGGCCGGGGCCGGCGAAGACGAAATAGAGGAAGACGAAGGAGTAGAGGATCGCCGCATCGCCCCCGTTCAGCGAGGGAAAGAAGCTCTGCGGCGCGTGCGCCATCCAGTAGGCGACGGCCATCACGCCCGACAGGACGAAAGCTGTCGGGCGGGTGAACAGCCCGATCACCAGCAGCGCGCCGCCGACAAGTTCGAACAGCCCCGCGATCCACGGCAGCGAGCCCATCGGCGGAATCGCTTCGGTGGCGGGAAAGCCCAGCAGCTTCTGCGTGCCATGGGCCATGAAGATCAGCGCGGTCACGATGCGCAGGACGCTCAGCATCCGGGGCGCGAGGGGTTCGAGGGTTTCACGGTTCATGGGTGGTTCCTTTTTGATGATGGGGATGAAGGGTCGTGAAAGATGACTGTCAGAGACCCTGCGCCGTCAGCGTGAGGCGGGTGTCCCAAGGGTCGCGCAGTTGCAGGGTGCCGTCCTGCGGCTCGGCCGCCGCGGCCTGGGCGATGCGGTCCAGCGTGGCCGGATCGCGCAGCAGGATCTCGACGGACCTCAGGCCCGCCCTTCCCTCGGGCCGTGGCCCTGCCCCGCGGCTGTTCCAGACATTGCCCGCAAGCTGGTGGTGATAGCCGCCGCTGCCAAAGAAGCTGGCCCCCGGATAACGCGCGGCGACATCGAAGCCGAGGGTGCCGCCATAGAACGCCTCGGCCTGCGCGATGTCGCCGACCTGCAGATGGACGTGGCCGATGATGCCCGCAAATCCCTGCCAGCCGCCGGTGGCCGCCGCCGTCAGCGCGGGCAGGTCCAGCGGCTCGGTCGTCATGACGATCTCGCCCGACGCTCCGTGCCAGGCCGAAGGGGCGCGGTCGGCATAGACCTCGATCCCGTTGCCTTCGGGATCGGCCAGATAGAGCGCCTCGCTGACGCGATGGTCGGACGCCCCCTGCAGGGGCGCGCGCCGTTCCATCGCATGGGTCAGCCAGGCCCCCAGATCGGCGCGCGTGGGCATCAGGAAGGCGGTATGGAACAGCCCGGCCTGCCGCGGATCGCGCGGCTTCAGCGAGGAATCGCCCATCAGCTCCAGCAGCGGCCGTTCGCCTGCACCCAGCGTGACGCTGTCGGCCGCCTGCGCCAGCCGGGTCAGCCCCAGCAGATCTTCGTAAAAGCCGGCCATGCGGGAGAGATCGCGCACGGCCAGCTGCACGCGCCCGATCCGCATCGGCGCGGCCTGCATGTCAAAACGGTCGTTCATCATGTCCATGGCGATCATCTCCTTGAAAACCCGTCCTCAGGTCCGTTGCAGACGATATGGGCCTGTGCCGCCGGAATGATAATCCACTCCTGCGGAGGAAAACTGATTCCAAAATGGAAGCAATCAGCCCTTGCTGCGCGCCGGTTCGGCCAGCCGGGCGACCAGATGCTCGATCAGCGCCCGGACTTTCGTCGGCTGATGCCGGCCCGCGGGGACAAGCGCATCCACCCGCAGCCCCTGTGGCGCGAAACCTTGCAGGATCGGGCGGACGGAGCCTCCCTCCACCGCCGATGCCGCGACGAAATCGGGCATGCAGGCGATGCCGAGGCCCCGTTCGGCCGCGTCAAGGCAGGCCTCGGCGCTGGAATGGCGGATGCGCCCGCTGACCGGCACCATGAGCGTCCGGCCCCCGGCGCCGCGGAACGGCCAGCGGCCGGGGTCGCGGAAATTGCTGTCGAGGATGCAGCCGTGCCCCGCCAGGTCCTCGGGCCGCACCGGTTCCCCGTGCGCGTCCAGATAGGCGGCGGACGCCACCGTGACGAGGCCCGTGTCGGACAGCTTGCGCGCGATCAGGCTCGAATCCGCGGGGCGGCCCACGCGGATCGCCATGTCGAAGCCTTCGTCTACCAGGCTGACCAGGCGGTCCGAAAAGGTGACATCCAGTTCGATGTCCGGGAACAGCCGCGCGAAGTCGTTCAGGACCGGGGCAAGCACCCGTGTGCCGAAGGACAGGGGCGCCGAAATCCGCAGCCGCCCCCGCGGGCTGCCCGAGGCGGCCCTGACATCCTGGTCGAGACTGTCGAATTCGTCCAGCAGGGTCCGAAGCCGCCGGTAATAGGCCAACCCCGCCTCGGTCGGTGCCACCGAGCGCGTGGTCCGGTCAAGCAGCCGCACGCCCAGTTCGGCCTCCAGCCGGGCGACCAGCTTCGACACCTGTCCCGACCGCGTGCCCGCCTGCCCGGCCGCCGCGGTGAAGCTGCCGGTCTCGACGACGGCGACGAACATGCGCTCGGGTTCCAGACGGGCCAAGGTCATCGCCTCCCGCGTTGCCGGCTGGCACGGGCCAGCGCGTCAGGCCCGCACGCCACCCCTCAAGGCCCCTGCAGCGGAAAGACGATCAGCAGCAGCGGCACGGCGACCGCCAGCGAGATGATCTCCAGCGGCAGGCCCAGCCGCCAGTAATCGCCGAACCGATAGCCGCCGGGGCCGAGGATGATCGTGTTATTCTGGTGCCCGATGGGCGTCAGGAACGCGCAGGAGGCCGCAATCGCGATGCCCATGATGAAGGCGTCGGGGTTCAGCCCGATCTGCTCGGCCAGCCGGATGCCCACCGGGATGGCGATCACGACGGTGGCGTTGTTGTTCAGGATATCCGACAGCAGCATGGTCACCACCATCATCAGCAACAGCGCGACCCAGGCCGGAAAGCCGCGGCTGGCCTGTTCCAGCCAGCCCGCGATCAGCACCGATCCCCCGGTCGATTCCAGCGCATTGCCCAGCGGGATCATCGCCCCCAGCAGCACGATGACCGGCCATTCGACGTGGTCATAGATCTCGTCGATGGTCAGGATCCCGCTCAGGACATACAGGATCACCACGACGCTCAGCGCCGTCGCCATGGTCAGAAGGCCCGCCGTGACCAGGGCGAGGGCGCCCGTGAACAGCCCCAGCGCCAGCCACAGGCGCTTTTCCTGCGTGACGGCCAGGCCCCCGCGTTCCAGCGTCATCAGGTCGGACGGGTCGATGTCATCGACAGCCGTGTCGGGCATCAGGATCAGCAGGACATCGCCCGCCCGGATGCGCTTGGCGCCCAGCTTTTCGCGCAAGGTCTGCCCCTGCCGCTGGATGCCCAGCAGCACCCCCTGGATGCGGCCGTGGCCGATGACGTTTTCGGCCCGCCGCCCGATCAGGCGCGAGGTCTGCGGGACCACGGCCTCGACCAGGATGCGCCCGGCGCCTTCGGGCGTCGTCCCGCCGCCCTCCTCGCCCTCGGGAAAGGCAAGGCCGGCGCTCGACCGGAACTCCTCGATCGCGGCCGAGCCGCCCTCGATCATCAGGCGGTCGCCTTCCTCCAGCACCAGAAGGGGCATCGTGCGGTAATGCCGCCGGCCTTCGCGCTCGACCGCAAGCAGGCTGACCCCCGCCTCGCCCGCCGGCTCCTTCAGGTCGCCCAGCGTGCGCCCGCTGGTGGCGGAC
>CALLYR010000240.1 GCA_937859005.1 uncultured Paracoccus sp.
CGACCCGCAGCACCAGCGCGAAAGGCCCGCCCGGTCCCCGCCCGCGTTCGAGCCGCTGCGACAGTCCCGCCATGTTCCAGCCCATCCCGAACCCCCGATTCGCGGCCTGTTCAGGATCGGTTCTAGGCGGTTTCCCTTTCCGTTCCGTTAAGTTCCGCGCAGCCGGGGCACGTCGTCGGACAAGACCATCCGGCGTTCGCCCGGCACCAGATCCGCGAAATCGAACAGCGCCGGGTCGGGCATCTGCGAGGGGCGGACGTTCGTCAGCGCGCGGAACATCACCTGCCGGCGGCCGGGGCTGCGCGATTCCCATTCGTCCAGCATCCGCTTGACCTGCACCCGCTGCAGCCCTTCCTGGCTGCCGCACAGGTCGCAGGGGATGATGGGATAGTTCATGGCGCGCGCGAATCGCTCGCAGTCGGATTCCGCGACGAAGGCCAGTGGACGCAGCACGTTCAGGTCGCCGTCCTCGTTCAGCAGCTTGGGCGGCATCGCCGCCAGCCGCCCGCCGTGGAACAGGTTCATGAAGAAGGTTTCCAGGATATCGTCGCGGTGATGGCCCAGCACGACCGCCGAACACCCCTCCTCGCGCGCGATGCGATAGAGGTTGCCCCGGCGCAGGCGCGAACACAGGCTGCAATAGGTGCGGCCCTCGGGCACCTTTTCCTTCACCACGGAATAGGTGTCCTGGTATTCGATCCGGTGCGGCACGCCGCGGTCGGTCAGGAACTGCGGCAGCACCGTCGCCGGGAATCCGGGCTGGCCCTGATCCAGGTTGCAGGCCAGCAGATCGACCGGCAACAGCCCGCGCCATTGCAGTTCGTGCAGCACCGCCAGCAGCGTATAGCTGTCCTTGCCGCCCGACAGGCAGACCAGCCAGCGCTCGCCCGGCGTGACCATGTGATAGGTGTCCATCGCCGCGCGCACCTCGCGCACAAGGCGCTTGCGCAGCTTGCGGAACTCGGTCGAAGCGGGGGCGCCGCGGAACAGCGGGTGGATTTCGCCGGCGTCCGGCACGTCTTCGGCGTCATCAAGCATCATGGGTTCCCGGATGGCGGCGCTTCGGCCGCGTGTCGTTCCCGCCGCGCCCGGGCGGCACCGGATCATACCCCGATCCGCCCCAGGGGTGACAGCGCCCGATCCGCCGCAGCATCAGGGCGGTGCCGCGCAAGGCCCCGTGACGTTCAAGGGCTTCCAGCGCATAGACCGAGCAGGTCGGCTGGAACCGGCAGCCATGCCCGATCCAGGGGCTGAGCAGCAGGCGATAGCCCCTGACCGGCAGCGCCACGACCCACGCCAGCGGGCTCATCCCCGCCCCCGCCGCCGGGGCGCCGCGACCGGCGCATCACGCCCGCCTTCGGGAAGGGCATGGACGCGCGACAGGGCAAAGGACAGGTCGCCGCACAGATCGGCAAAGCCGCGCGTGGCCGTCGCCTCGGGCCGCCCGACCAGGACATAGTCCCAGCCCGGCCGCGCCTGGCCCGGCATGACCTGCCGCGCCAACGCGCGCAGGCGGCGCTTGGCGCGATTGCGCGCCACGGCATTGCCCAGCTTTTTCGAGCAGGTGAAGCCCACGCGGATCCGGTCCGCCGGCACGGGTTCGTCCGGGCGGCGCTGGCGGGCCTGCAACAGAAAGCCCGCCGTTCCCTGACGACGGGCGGATGCGGCGCGCAGAAAATCGGCGCGGCGGCGCAACACGGTCAGACCGGGTGCGAAACGTCGTTCCCCAGGCGGCGG
>CALLYR010000241.1 GCA_937859005.1 uncultured Paracoccus sp.
ATCGAGGACCGCTTCCTCGACCTGCCGCCCGAGGTGCTGCAGACCTCGATGAAGGAGCACCAGAAGTTCCTGTCGGCGCGCAATCCCAAAACGGGCCGGATCGAGGGCTTTGTCACCGTGGCCAACATCGAGACGCCCGACCACGGCGCAACGATCCTTGCCGGCAACCAGCGGGCGCTGGCCGCCCGCCTGTCGGACGCGGCCTTCTTCTGGGACAACGACCTGCGCGAGGCGGGGTCGGGGATGGGTGCCTGGGCCGAGGGGCTGAAATCCGTGACCTTCCACGCCAAGCTGGGTTCGCAGGCGGAGCGGGTGGAGCGGATCGCGGCTTTGGCGCGCGAGATCGCGCATGCCGTGGGCGCGGATGCGGATCAGGCGGAACAGGCGGCGAAGGTCGCCAAGCTGGACCTGCGGTCCGCGATGGTGGGCGAGTTCCCCGAGTTGCAGGGCACGATGGGGCAGTATTACGCGAAGGCGGCGGGGCTGCCGCAGGCGGGCGCGGATGCGGCGCGCGACCATTATTCGCCGCTAGGGCCGTCGGACGAGGTGCCGAGTGCGCCGGTGTCGGTGGCCGTGGCGCTGGCCGACAAGCTGGACACGCTGACCGGGTTCTGGGCGATCGACGAGAAGCCCACCGGGAGCAAGGACCCCTTCGCACTGCGGCGGGCGGCGCTGGGGGTGATCCGGCTCCTCATCTCCAACTCCGTCCGCTTGCAGCTTAGCACAGCATTGAGCATTGCTTTTGTGCGAGCGGTCTTGAGTGCTCGTTTCGGAGAGGGTCTTTTTCTACTCTCAGAGATTGATTCAACAGAACGGGCTGATGAAATCGTCTCACTCAGGAAGAAGTTAGAATCCGGATTGCCCGCACCATGGAAGTTGCTACCGGATCCTGAGAGCTGGTTTTCACCTCGTGCAATAAGCTTCTTTCAGGCTGACTTGTGGCGAGCAGGGAGAGGCCAGTTGGTTTCGACCGTTGATGAACTCAGGATCACCGACAACATGGTAGTGTTCACGGGCGCACTTGAGCCTCAGATCGAGTTTACGTTCGAGGGTCACGGACGTTTGCTCGCCGACCTCCTCGCCTTCCTCCACGACCGCCTCAAGGTCCACCTCCGCGACCAAGGCATCCGCCATGACGTGATCGACGCGGTCCTGGCGATGCCGGGCAGCGACGACCTCACCCTCGTCGTCAACCGCGCCACCGCGCTCAACGACATGCTCGGGACCGAGGATGGCACCAACCTGCTGCAGGGCCTCAAGCGCGCCGCCAACATCCTCGCCCAAGCGGAGGAAAAGGACGGCGTCGAATATTCCTTCGGCGCCGATCCGAAATACGCGGAAACCGACGAGGAACGCGCGCTGTTCGCCGCGCTCGATGCCGCCGAACCCGCGATCCGGGCGGCGGTTTCGGCCGAGGACTTCCCCGCCGCCATGTCGGCCATCGCCGCGTTGCGCGCGCCCATCGACGCCTTCTTCGAGGCGGTGCAGGTCAACACCGACAACCAGATCGTCCGCCGCAACCGCCTGAACCTTCTGTCCCGCATCCGCGAGACCGGCCGCCTGATCGCCGACTTCGGCAAGATCGAAGGGTGAGCGGCGGCCGGGAAAGGCCAGTGGACCGTTTGCAGCCCGAACGCCCGAAGCGCGAGCGGATTGCCGGGTCGGATCAGGGAAAGGTCCGGTGGATCATCGGCCGGACACCGATCCACCGGATCATGGCCCGACCAGCCCCACTCCGGCACCTGCCCGAAAGCCATCTCTCCGGCCTGCTTTCATCTTGCCCCAAATATCCTGGGGGAGCCCCGAAGGGGCGGGGGCAAGGCCCCTACCCTTGCAGCCGCATCCGCTGCTGCTAGCGTCGGGCAAAAGGAACCGCCATGACCGACTTCGCCGCCACGCGCCGCGCCTTTCACCTGCCGGACGGGATCACCTATCTCGACGGCAACTCGCTGGGGCCGATGCCGCGCCATGCGGCGGACCGGGTTGCGGCGATGATGCGCGACGAATGGGCGGACATGCTCATCACCGGCTGGAACCGCGGTGGCTGGTATGAACAGCCGCGCCGCGTGGGCGACCGGATCGCGCGGCTGATCGGCGCGGGCGAAGGCCAGGTCGTCATGGGCGACACGCTGTCGATCAAGGTGTTCCAGGCTGTGTCCGCTGCGCTGGCGCTGCGCCCGTCCCGCAAGATCATCCTGTCGGACAGCGGCAATTTCCCCTCGGATCTCTATGTCGCCGACGGCATCGCCCGCGTGACCGGGACCGAACTGCGCGTCGTCGAGCCCGAAGATGTCGCGGCCCGCATCACCCCCGAACTGGCCGTCCTGATGCTGACCGAAGTCGATTACCGCACCGGTCGCCGCCACGACATGGCCGCGCTGACCGCCGCCGCGCATGAGGCGGGCGCGCTGACGGTCTGGGACCTCGCCCATTCCGCGGGCGCCATCGACGTGGACCTGCTGGCGGCGGATGCCGATTTCGCGGTCGGCTGCACCTATAAATACCTCAACGGCGGACCGGGGGCGCCGGCCTTCATCTGGACCCACCCGCGCCATGCCGACGCGGCGCAGCCGGTGCTGCAGGGCTGGATGGGGCACGCGCAGCCCTTTGCCTTCGACCTGGGCTATGCGCCCGCGCCGGGAATCGAACGGATGCGGGTCGGGACACCCCCGGTGATCGCGTTGACGGCGCTCGATGCGGCGCTGGACGTGTGGAAGGGCGTGGACATGGCCGCCCTGCGCGCCCGATCCATCGAACTGACCGAAGCCTTCACCGCGGGCGTTGAAGCGGACTGCCCCGAGGTCACGCTGCACTCGCCCCGCGACTCTGCGCAACGCGGCAGCCAGGTGGGGTTCCGCCACCCACAGGCCTATGCAGTGATGCAGGCGCTGATCGCGGCAGGGGTGATCGGCGATTTCCGCGCGCCGGACGTGCTGCGCTTCGGCTTCGCGCCGCTCTACAATGGAATGGACGACGTGGGCCGGGCGGTGGAGGTGCTGGCCGGCATCCTGCGCCGTGGGGACTGGGATCGGCCGGAATACCACCGGAAAGCCGCCGTCACCTGAGCCGAACGCAACGTTACTTTTCTTTTCCGGGGACTTGCGCAATGAGGCCGCTATCGTCGAGCAGAGTTCACGCTGCTTCCTGACATGATGCCCTGTGGTCCGATGTCCTTGCCCGTGATATCCCTGTGCGTGCTGCCGATCCTGTTGGCGCTGGCGCCTGCATCCGGCGCGGCGCAAGCGCCGGCCGATGCCGCTGCCCTGGAGCCGCCTTCGGGCGCTGCCGCAGGCGGATCGCCTCTGGCGGTCGAATTGCTGCGTGTCGAACAGGAACCGTTGACCTTCGACGTGGCGCTGACCGGGACGATCGTGGCGCAGGACAGAATCGCCATGTCCTTCCCCCAGGGCGGCAGGGTGACCGAGGTTCTGATCGAGGCGGGCGACTGC
>CALLYR010000242.1 GCA_937859005.1 uncultured Paracoccus sp.
GGGCCTCGGAGGTAAGTTCGACCACCGTGCGGTCAGCGGATGCGCGGACGCGCTGCGCGGCCTCGCCGCCGCGGGCGATCTCGTCGGCGGCCTCGCGTTCGCGTTCGGCGCGCATCCGGGCATAGGTCGCGGCAAGGTTCTGTTCGGGCAGGTCGGTCCGCGTCAGGCGCACGTCGATGATCTGCACGCCCAGATTCGCGGCCTCGGTGCGCGCGGCATCGCGGATCTGACCCATCAGCGCCGTCCGGTCATCCGACAGCACCGTGGTCGATGGATAAGAGCCAAGAACCCCACGGATGGCGTTGGTCATGATCCCGCTCAGCCGCTGTTCGGCGAAGGCGATGCCGCCGTCGCCCACCGCGCGGCGGAAACGGACGACATCGGTGATCTGCCAGCGGGCAAAGGCGTCCACGACCAGCCGGCGGTCGTCGAGCGGCGTGACCTCCATCGGTTCGGTCGGCAGGCCCAGGATACGGGCGTCATAGCGCACGACGCGGTCGATCAGCGGCACCTTGAAGGCAAGGCCCGGTTCCTCGCGTACGGCGACGACCTCGCCAAAGCGCAGGACAAGGGCCTTTTCGCGGACATCGACGATATAGATGGCCGACATCACGAGGACGGCCACCACGATCACGGCCGGCAGGGCCAGGACGGAAAGGGCGCGGCGCATCAGTTGTTCCCCGTGTTGGTGGCGGCGGGTGCCGGGCGCGCGGCCTGCCCGGAAAGGGCCTGCGGCGCGGACGCGGCGGGACGCCGCAACTGGTCCAGCGGCAGATAGGGCACGACCCCGGTGCCGCCCTCGCCTTCGGCAATCAGCACCTTGTTCACATCGCCAAGAATTTTTTCCATCGATTCCAGATACATCCGGCGGCGCGTCACCTCCGGCGCCTTGACATATTCCTCATAGACCGAATTGAAGCGCGCGGCCTCGCCCTCGGCGGCGTTGACGGCCTGGGCGCGATAGGCCTCGGACTGTTCGACCAGCGATGCGGCCTCGCCGCGTGCGTTGGCCAGCACGCGGTTGGCATAGGCGTCGGCCTCTTTTTCCAGCCGGTCGCGTTCCTGCTGGGCGGCCTGCACCTCGCGGAATGCGTCGATGACCTCGCCCGGCGGATCGACGCGGCCCAGGTTGACCCGTTCGATGTTGATCCCGGCCTGATAGCTGTCCAGCGTCGCCTGGATCGCGATCTCAAGATCGCGGGCGATGACGCCGCGGTCGCGGTTCAGGATCGGGGACAGCTCGCTGCGGGCCACGATGTCGCGCATCGCGCTTTCGGCGACAGCGCGGATCGTGCCTTCGGGATCGGCCAGGTTGAACAGGAACTTGCGCGGGTCCGAGATGTTCCAGACCACCTGATAGTTCATGTCCACGATGTTCTGGTCGCTGGTCAGCATCAGGCCGCTGTCCATGGGATCGCGGCCCGTCCCGATCTCGATCGTGCGTTCGCCGGTCACGTTGACGATCTGGCGCGTGACGAAGGGCCAGGGGGCAAAGTTCAGGCCCTCGTCCCCCACGGCCAGCGGGCTGCCGAACAGCAGCTCGACCGACTTCTCGCCCGTATCGACGGTATAGAAGCTGGAAAAGGCCCACAGCGCCACTGCTGCCAGTGCGGCGATGCCCCAGGTGCCGCGGTTCATCTGCGGCAGTTCGCGGCGCGGACCGCGCGGGCTGCCCGGACCACCGGACCCGCCCTTGCCGCCCATCAGGACGCGCAGGCGGTCCTGGCCCTTGCGCATCAGTTCCTCGATCTCGGGGATCTGGTCGGGGCGGCGCGGGCCGCCGGGCGGATTCGGGCGCTGCGACGGATCGCCCCCGGGTTGCCCCCAGGGGCGCTGAGGCCCCTCCTGCTGGGGCGGACGCTGAGGCGGCGCCTTGGGCCGTTCGTCGTCACCGCCGCCGCTGCCGCCGCCCCAAGGGCCCTGATTTGCCATCCTCAAGCCTTTCGTCGAATTCCTGTCCTAACTGGGGCGTGTACGGGGAAGGTCAAGACCTTGCGCGCACAGGCCGCAGCCACATTCCTGTCAGGCGGCGGCAGTGCGGCGCACCGGCGCCCGCATCGTCACCAGTTCTTCGGCCAGCGTCGGATGAACCGCAACGGCTGCGTCGAAATCCTCCTTGGTGGCCCCCATGCCGACCGCCACGGCCGCCAACTGGATCATCTCGCCCGCTTCGGGGGCGAAGATGTGGCAGCCCAGCACCCGGCGGGTGGCGGCGCAGACAACCAGCTTCATCATCGCGCGCGCTTCCGACCCGGCGAACAGCGATCGCATCGGACGGAAGCTGGCGGCATAGACTTCGATAGGGCCCTGGGCCTCGGCCTGTTCCTCGGTCAGGCCGATGGTGGCCAGCTCGTGCGGGCGGACATAGACGGCGCTGGCGATCAGCGAATGATCGATCTTGCGCGGCTGGCCGCCAAAGATCGTGTCGGCAAAGGCATGGCCTTCGCGGATCGCGACCGGGGTCAGGTTCACCCGGTCGGTGACATCGCCCACGGCAAAGACCGACGGCACCGCGGTCTGGGACCATTCGTCCACGACGATCTGGCCTTTTTTCCCCAGTTCGACGCCGGTGTTTTCCAGACCCAGCCCGGCGGTATAGGGCTGGCGGCCCGTGGCGAACATCACCGCGTCGTAATCCTGCGCCGCGCCCGCCTTGAAACTGACCCGGATGCCCGCATTGCTTCTGTCCAGCCGGGCCGGGCCGTCTTCCAGCCGCAGGGTGATGCCGATGTCCTGAAGCTGGCGGGTCACGAGGCTGCGGCCTTCCTCGTCAAAACCGCGCAGCACCTTGTCGCCACGGTGGACCAGCGTGGTGTCGCAGCCCAGGCCCTTCAGGATGGTCGCGAATTCGCAGGCGATGAAGCCGCCGCCGACGACCAGCACCCGGCGGGGCAGCGTCTCCATCGTGAACAGGTCGTCCGAGATCATGCCCAGTTCCTCGCCGGGGATGCCGGGGCGGGTCGGGCGGCCACCGACCGCGACCAGGATGTGCTTGGCCGACTTGCGGGTGCCGTCGGCCAGTTCGACCGTATGAGGGTCGGCCAGACGCGCGCGTTGGTGGAAGATGTCCACCTCGGCGGTGCGCAGGCCGTTTTCATACAGCCCCTCCAGACGGGACAGTTCGGCGTGCAGCTTGTCGCGGAACACCGGCCAGTCGAAACGCCCCCCTTGCGCATCGGTCCAGCCATAGGCGCGGGCCTCGTCCAGGGCGTGCGTTCCTTCCGAGGCGAAGATCATCAGTTTCTTGGGGACGCAGCCGCGGATCACGCAGGTGCCGCCCATGCGGCTTTCCTCGGCCAGGCCGACGCGGGCGCCGTGCTGGCTGGCCGCGATGCGCGCCGCACGCACCCCACCGGAACCGCCGCCGATGACGAACAGGTCATAGTCGAAGCTCATGCCGACACCTCCGGCCGGGTCAGTTCGATCACCTGGCCGTCGGGGCCGCCGATCAGCGCGAGATCGCACATTTCCAGGAACAGCCCGTGTTCGACCACGCCCGGAATCGCGGCCAGACCCGTGGCCAGCCGATGGGGATGGGCGATCCTGTCCAGTGACAGATCCAGGATGATGTTGCCTTCGTCGGTGTGGAACTCGCGCCCGTCGCGGTGGCGCACCAGGACCGGGCGATGGGTCAGGTCCAGCGAAGCCAGCAGTTTCCGGATGTGCTTCTGCGTCGTCTGGCGGCCGAAGGGGATCACCTCGACCGGCAGGTGGAAGGCGCCCAGGCATTCGACGACCTTGGTCGGATCGGCGATCACGACCATGCGGTCGGACGCGGCGGCGGTGATTTTCTCACGCAGATGCGCGCCGCCGCCGCCCTTGATGAGATTCAGGTCGGGATCTATCTCGTCCGCCCCGTCGATGGTCAGGTCCAGCCAGCCGATCTCGTCCAGTTCCTCGATCGTCAGGCCCAGCGACCGCGCCAGATCGCAGGTCGCGCGCGAGGTCGCGGCACAACGCAGCCGCAGCCCCTCGGCGCGGACCCGTTCGGCCAGGCGGTGCACCATGAACACGGCGGTCGAGCCGGTGCCCAGACCCAGCCGCATCCCGTCCTGCACGAGCGCGACCGCAGCCCGCGCAGCGGCGTCCTTGGCCAGGTCAGAGAGAGAGGTTTCGGACATCGCGCGGCTCCTGTCGGTCTGGATCGGGGCGCTTATAGGGCGGATGCGCGGGCAGATACAGGGGTCCCCGGCCCGAACGCGGCGGCCCCGATTGCGCGGCGCAGGGGGATGACCTATCGCAGCGGCATGGACGTGCCTTCGACATTCGCAGCCCTCATCACCGCCGCCGGGCGCGGCACCCGCGCGGGCGGAGAGCCGAAGCAGTGGCGCGATCTGGCCGGGCGCAGCGTGCTGGCGCGCAGCATCGACGCGTTCGCCGACGTTTCCCGGATCGTGGTCGTCATCCATCCCGATGACATGGCCCGCGCCGTCGCCGAACTGGGCGGGCGCGTCACGCTGGTCGCAGGGGGCGATACGCGATCCGCCAGCGTGCGCGCCGGGCTGCAACTGCTGGAGGGGTCCGGCATCACCCATGTCCTGATCCACGACGGGGCGCGCCCGCTGGTGTCGCCCGCCGTCACTCGGGGCGTGGTGCAGGCGCTGGCGGACGGCGCCGTCGCCGCAGCACCCGGCCTGGCCGTGACGGACGCGCTGTGGCGGGGCGAAAACGGACGGGTCGCGGGAACGGCGGCCCGCGAAGGGCTTTACCGCGCGCAGACGCCGCAGGGCTTCGCGCTGGACGCAATCCTGGCCGCGCATCGGGCCTGTCCCGACGGTGCCGCCGATGACGTGGAACTGGCCCGCCGCGCGGGCCTTGAAGTGACGATCACGCCGGGCGACGAAGACAATCTGAAACTGACATGGCCGGGTGATTTTGTCCGGGCCGAACGGATGCTGGGGGCACGCATGGATATTCGGCTGGGCAACGGTTTCGACGTGCATGCCTTCGGCCCCGGCGATCATGTCTGGTTGTGCGGGGTGCGCGTGCCCCATGAGGCGGGGCTGGTCGGCCATTCCGACGCCGATGTCGGAATGCACGCGCTGACCGATGCGATCTATGGGGCGCTGGCGCAGGGCGACATCGGCCGCCATTTCCCGCCCAGCGACCCGCAGTGGAAGGGGGCTGCCAGCGACATCTTCCTGCGCCATGCGGCGGAACTGGCGCGGACGCAGGGCTTCCGCATCGGCAATGCCGATGTGACGCTGATCTGTGAACGGCCCAAGGTCGGCCCTCATGCGGACGCCATGCAGGCGCGGCTGGCGGACATCATGGGCGTCGATCCCGCCCGCGTCAGCGTCAAGGCCACCACATCGGAACGGCTGGGCTTCACCGGCCGCGGCGAAGGCATCGCCGCCATCGCGACCGCCACGCTGATCGGGAATGCGTGATGCAGGGGG
>CALLYR010000243.1 GCA_937859005.1 uncultured Paracoccus sp.
CCGCAACATGGGCGTGCGGCTGAAGCTGAACGTGAACCGCGCGCTGGTCCGCGGCAAGCGCGTGGTGCTGGTGGACGATTCGGTCGTGCGCGGCACCACCTCGCGCAAGATCAAGGACATGATCCTTGAGGCGGGGGCAAGCGAGGTGCATTTCCGCATCGCCAGCCCGCCGACCGCATGGCCGTGCTTTTACGGCGTGGACACGCCCGACCGCGACAAGCTGCTGGCCGCCCGGATGTCGCCCGCCGAGATGCGCGACTGGATCGGCGTGGACAGCCTGGCCTTCGTGTCGCTCGACGGGCTTTACCGCGCGGTGGGCGAGGCGAAGGGCCGCGACAACGCCTGTCCGCAATATTGCGACGCCTGTTTTTCGGGCGACTATCCGGTCGCGCCCTACGACCAGATCCAGCGCGGCTTCCGCATGAAGCCCGACCCCCTGTCGGGCGATGCCGAGGCGCAGCCCGACCAGACGGGATACGAACCTGTCGATCACACCCTGACGCCCAACAGCGCGACGCGGGCCGCGGAATAGCGCAGCCCGGCGTCAGACCGCCGCGGGCGGGTTGTCCATGATCTCGAACACGGTCTCCGCGGGCCGTGCCAGCCGCGTGCCCCTGGATGTCACGACAAAGGGGCGGTTCAGCAGGATCGGATGCGCCTCGATCGCGTCCAGCAGTTGCTCGTCCGTCAGGCTTTCGTCCGCCAGCCCCAGTTCGTCGTAAGGCGTGCCCTTCGTCCTGATCGCCTGCCGCAGGGCCAGGCCCGCGTCCGCCACCATCCGGCGCACGGTTTCCCGGTCGGGCGGGGTCTTCAGATAGTCGATCACCTGCGGGTCCTCGCCCGCCGCGCGCAGCAGGGCCAGCACAGTGCGCGAGGTGCTGCATTTCGGGTTGTGATAGATCGTGGTCATCGGAGCCTGTCGCTTTGCCAATGAGAGGCATCGTGGCGGGACCGGCGGCGGGGTGCAACCCGGCCGCGGCATCCGGGCCGGTCCCATTTGCTGCGCGGGATGCTATTTATATGGTTGCGGCACGGAACATGCCGGGCGGCACGATCACGAAGGGAGCGAGCGCGCATGACCGAATATTCCGACGACCTTTCCGCCCATCCCGAGGCGCCGCACATGATCAACCGCTCGAACTGGCTGCGGGCGGCGGTGCTGGGGGCCAATGACGGCATCGTGTCGGTCAGCGCGCTGGTCGTGGGGGTCGCCGCGGCCGACCCCTCGCCCCGCGCGGTGCTGATCGCCGGGACGGCGGGGCTGGCCGCGGGGGCGATGTCGATGGCGGCGGGCGAATATGTCAGCGTCAGTTCCCAGTCCGACATCGAACGCGCCGACATCGAACGTGAACGCGAGGCCCTGGTGCGGATGCCCAAGCAGGAGCTTGAGGAGCTTGCCGCCATCTATCGCAGCCGCGGCATGTCGCCCGCCACCGCCATGGCCGCCGCGCGCGAGGTGACGGAACACGACGCGCTGGGCGCCCATGTGCGCGAGGAACTGGGGATCAGCGACGTCAATTCCGCCAATCCGCTGCAGGCGGCCTTTGCCTCGGGCGTCACCTTCTCGGTCGCAGCAAGCCTGCCGGTGCTGGCCGCGTTCCTTGCGCCCGCGGGGCGGATCATCCCATGGGTGCTGGCCGTCACGCTGCTGGCGCTGGCGCTGCTGGGCGCGGTGGGGGCGCGCGCGGGCGGCGCACCGACAGGCCGGGCGACGGCGCGCGTCGTCGTCTGGGGCATCTTCGCCATGGCGATCACGATGGGGGTCGGCCGTCTGTTCGGGGTTGCCGCATGAAGGCGCTGGCGCTGCGGGGGGCGGCCTTCGCGCTGGCCGGTCTGCTGGCCGTGGCGGGCTGGTTCGGCGGCGTTTACGAAAGCGACAATTACCATGCGGTGATCGCGGGCGAACTTTACCGTTCGGGGCAAATGGACGGACCGGGCCTGACCCGGCGCATCCGCGACGACGGCATCCGCAGCGTCATCAACCTGCGCGGCCCCAACGAGGGCACGGCCTGGTACGACGAGGAAATCGCCGCCACCCGCGCCGCCGGGATCGCGCATCTGGATTTCCGCATGACGGCCCGCAGTTCCCTGTCGGCCGAGGATGCCCGGCGGCTGGCCGCGATGATGCGCGACGCGCCGAAACCCGTGCTGATCCACTGCGACGGCGGATCGGACCGCACGGGGCTTGCCAGCGCGCTGTATCTGGCGGCTGTGGCGGGGCAGCCCGAACAGGCCGGACGGCAGTTGTCGGTCCGCTATGGCTATCTGGGGATCGAGGGCGTGACGAAGGCCTGGCCCATGATCGAAAGCTGGGACCGGCTGAAAGGCGAACTGCCCCTGATCGCAGCGGACTGAGGCTCCCGGTCAGCGACGCTTGCGGCAGTAAAGCTCCAGCCGGTGGTCCACGATCTCCAGCCCGTATTCGGCGGCGATCCGGCACTGCATCCGTTCGATCTCGGCGGACTGGAACTCGATGATCTCGCCGGTTTCCAGGTCGATCATGTGGTCGTGGTGGGGGCGGTTCAGGACCTCGTACCGGCTGGACAGGCCGTCGAACTGATGCGCGCGCAGCACGCCCTTTTCGGCCAGCGCCGACAGCGTGCGATAGGCCGTGGCCTGCGACACCGTCGGGTCCAGACGGCGCGCCTGCGCCAGCACCTGTTCGGCGTCGGGATGATCGCGCGATTCCAGCAGCACCCGCAGGATCGCCTGCCGCTGGCGGGTCACGCGCAGGCCGGTGCGGCGCAGCAGGGCGTCGATGGCGCCGGTATCGGGCGCGTCGGGATCGGGGCGGTCCTCCATGCGGCCATGTTAGCCTGTGCGCTCTCAACGGTTCAAGCCAGATGAGAATCGCTTGCAAGTCCATCGACAACTGCGAACCATTCGCATTATCAAGGACAGGACAGGGGCGAATCGGGGGCACGGGGATGATGGCGGTCAGCCGGGGACTGGCGGCACTGGCGGCGGCCCTGATGCTGCCCGCGGCCCCCACAGAAGCGGCCGAGCGGCTGAAGGTCGTCACCACCTTCACCGTGATTGCCGACATGGCGCAGAATGTCGCAGGCGATGCGGCCGAGGTCGTGTCGATCACCAAGCCCGGCGCGGAAATCCACGGCTATGAACCCACGCCCCGCGACATGGTGCGCGCCAGCGACGCCGACCTGATCCTGTCGAACGGGCTGAACCTGGAACTGTGGTTCCAGCAGTTCCTGGGCAATCTGGGCGACATCCCCTCGGTCACGCTGTCCGACGGCATCGAGCCGATTCCGATCGCCCTTGGCCCCTATCAGGGCAAGGCCAATCCCCATGCATGGATGGGGCCGGACAATGCGCTGGTCTATATCGACAACATCCGCGACGCGCTGTCCGGCCACGACCCGGCGAATGCCGCCACCTATGCCGCCAATGCGGAAAGCTACAAGCAGCAGTTGCGCGCCACGCTGGCGCCGCTGCGGGACCGGATCGCGCAGGTGCCGGAAAAGGACCGCTGGCTGGTGACCTGCGAGGGCGCCTTCAGCTATCTGGCCCGCGACCTGGGCCTGCGCGAGCTTTACCTGTGGCCGATCAACACCGATCAGGTCGGCACGCCCCAGCAGGTGCGCACGGTCATCGACGCGGTGAAGGCCAACCATATCCCCGTCGTCTTCTGCGAAAGCACCGTCAATGCCGCCCCCGCCCGGCAGGTCGCCCGCGAAACCGGCGCGGATTTCGGGGGTGTGCTGTATGTGGACAGCCTCAGCGCGCGCGACGGCCCGGTGCCGACCTATCTGGACCTGCTGCGGGTGACGGTGGAAACGATTGCCGCGGGGCTGGTCCCGCAGGCGGAGTGAAGATCCATGGCGCAGACAAGAACCACAACCGCCATGACGGCCAGCCAGGCCGCCCCCCTTTCCCCGCCTGACGCGCCCGGCATCAGCGTCCGCGACGTGACCGTCACCTATCGCAACGGTCACACCGCCCTGCGCAATGCCAGCTTCCGGGTCGGGCGCGGCACGATCACCGCGCTGGTGGGCGTGAACGGGGCGGGCAAATCGACGCTGTTCAAGGCGATCATGGGCTTCGTCCCCGTGGCGCGCGGCGAGATCCGCCTGCTGGGGCGCACGGTGCGGCAGGCGCTGCGCGAGAATCTGGTGGCTTACGTCCCCCAGGCCGAGGAGGTGGACTGGGCTTTCCCCGTGCTGGTCGAGGATGTGGTGATGATGGGCCGCTATGGCCGCATGGGCTTCCTGCGCCGCCCCCGCACCGCCGACCGCGAATCCGTCACCCGCGCGCTGTCCCGCGTGGGGATGCTGGACTTCCGCCGCCGCCAGATCGGGGAACTGTCCGGCGGCCAGCGCAAGCGGGTGTTCCTGGCCCGCGCGCTGGCGCAGGACGGACAGGTGATCCTGCTGGACGAGCCCTTCACCGGCGTGGACGTCAAGACCGAGGAGCAGATCACCGCCCTTCTGCGCCAGTTGCGCGACGAGGGCCGGGTGATGCTGGTCGCCACCCACAACCTGGGCAGCGTGCCGGAATTCTGCGATCAGACCGTGCTGGTCAAGGGCACGGTGCTGGCCTACGGCCCCACGGCCACGACCTTCACCCGCCAGAACCTCGAACGCGCCTTCGGGGGCGTGCTGCGCCACTTCACCCTGTCGGGGGCCGAACTGCACGACGACGACGACCCGCGTCAGGTGCGGATCATCACCGACGACGAACGCCCCTTCGTCCATTATGGCGAGGCGCAGGAATGACCCCGCTGCTGGAGCCATTCGCCTATGGATACATGACCAACGCCATGTGGGTGTCAGCGCTGGTGGGCGGGGTCTGCGCCTTCCTGTCGGCGTTCCTGATGCTGAAGGGCTGGTCGCTGATCGGGGACGCGCTGTCCCATTCGGTCGTGCCGGGGGTGGCGGGGGCCTATATGCTGGGGCTGCCATTTGCGCTGGGAGCGTTCCTGTCGGGGGGGCTGGCCGCGGGGGCGATGCTGTTCCTGTCGGGCCGGTCGGGGCTGAAGATCGATGTCATCATCGGCATCATCTTCACCGCCTTCTTCGGGCTGGGGCTGTTCATGATCTCGGTCAATCCGATGGCGGTCAGCATCCAGACCATCGTGCTTGGCAACATCCTGGCGATCACGCCGGGCGACACGCTGCAACTGGCGATCATCGGATTCGTGACGCTGGCGGTGCTGCTGGCGAAATGGAAGGACCTGATGGTCACCTTCTTCGACGAGAACCACGCGCGGTCCATCGGTCTGCGGCCCGATCTGCTGAAGGTCGTGTTCTTCGTGCTGCTGTCGGCGGCCATCGTGGCGGCGATGCAGACGGTGGGCGCGTTCCTGGTGATCGCGATGGTGGTGACGCCGGGGGCGACCGCCTATCTTCTGTGCGACCGATTCCCGCGGCTGATCGCGGTGGCGGTCGCCATCGGGACGCTGACCAGCTTCCTTGGCGCCTATGCCAGCTTCTTCCTGAACGGGGCCACGGGCGGGGTCATCGTCACGCTGCAGACCGCGATCTTCCTGCTGGTCTTCGTGCTTGCGCCGAAACACGGGCTGCTGGCCGCCCGCGCCCGCGCCCGCGCCGCATTGCGCGAGGAAGGAGACGCGGCATGAGCCTCGACACGCTGCTGATGCCGTTCCAGTTCCCGTTCATGCGCAACGCCTTCTGGATCGCGCTCATCGTGGCGCCGCCCACCGCGCTGCTGTCGTGCTTTCTGGTGATGAAGGGCTGGGCCCTGATGGGCGATGCGGTCAGCCATGCGATCCTGCCGGGGGTGGTGCTGGCCTATCTGTGGAACCTGCCGCTGATCCTGGGGGCCTTTGCCGCGGGGATGGGCTGCGCGCTGCTGACGGGTTTCCTGTCGGGCAACAGCCGGGTCAAGCAGGACACGGTGATGGGCGTCGTGTTTTCGGGCATGTTCGGGGTCGGGCTGATCCTGTTCACCGCATTCCCCAGCGACGCGCATCTGGACCATATCCTGTTCGGCAACATGCTGGGCGTGGGGCCGCAGGACCTGCTGACGGCGGCGGCGATCT
>CALLYR010000244.1 GCA_937859005.1 uncultured Paracoccus sp.
CAGTGGGCGACGGTGGCCCTGAACGGCTCCGACGCGAGCAAGCTGCTGGAGCCTCTGGTCGAGGGCCTCGACCTCTCCGACGCGGCGTTCCCGCACATGCCGGGTCGCCGGCTTGCCCTCGCGGCTGTTCCGGGTCAGCGTCACGGACGAGCTGGGATTCAAGGTCAACGTTCCCGCCCGCCATGGCCGTCGAGCGCCGGCCCCCCAGGCGGCGCCGTCCCGCCACTTGTGATAAAGCGCGCCGTCGGTGCCGGTGACGAAGACATCGAGCCGCCCGCACCTCACGCAACCACCGGAGACGAACTCGGGCGGGGCGCATCCGTCGCTTCGGGAACTCCGAGCCGCCGGGCCATGACCGCGATGTTCATCTTCAGAATCTCGGCCGTCAGGCCGAAGTCGATCTTGCCGAGCGTGTCGTTCGCCGTATGGATATCGTGATTTGCGGTGTCGGCGCCCTCGATGGTCAGCAGGCACGGCAGGCCGGCATTGATGAAGGGCACGTGATCGCTTGCAAACGGATTGAGCGAGGTCTGGACGGCAAGTGACGTATAGTCGTGGGCCGCATCGGCCAGATCGTTCATCAGCGCCTGAGAGACGGCGGCGCCTTCCAGCATCACGGTCATGGGCTGCATGTTGACGCAGCCGATCATGTCCATGTTGATGACGCTGTCGATGCGGTCGCGTTCGGCCTGGCTCAGGGCCGCGACATACTGCTGGCTGCCATGCAGTCCCTGCTCTTCGCCGCCGAAAAGGATCAGGCGCAGATCGTGGGCCAGCGCCTTGCCCGAGAAAATGCGGGCGATCTCAAGGATGCCCGCCGATCCGCTGCCGTTGTCGTCGGCGCCGGGGGCGTCGGCGGAAAAACCGCCCGCGATGTTGACCGAATCGAGATGCGCCGTCGCGATGACGAGCCTGCGGTCCGCGGCGGTGCCGGTCCGGTCGGCGATGACGTTGAAAGAGGTCGCGGCGCCCACCGAAATCGCCGTCCTGGCGACGCTGAATCCAAGCGTTTCCAGTTCGCTCTCCATCCGGTCCGCCGCCGCGGAGAATTCCGCGGACAGCGAATGCCGGGTACGGAAACCGACAAGTCCGGTCAGCGTGCCGGTCAGGGCCGGAACATCGACCTGCGACACGAGCCGGGCGATCGACGGATCGGCGGCGCGCCGCGTCGGCGCCAGGGTCGTGACCACCGCCGCATCTTCCGGAAGCCGCCGGATTCCGAAACAGGTTTCGCCGTGTTCCTGGACCCGTGCGAGTTCCTCAAGGGTCAGATCGACCGCAAGATAGCGGCCCTTGTTCACAAGCACCCTGCTTTCGGGGAATTCGGCCAGGAAGGCGTTGCCCGCCTGCACGACAAGATAAAGCTCGCCCAGCGACGACTTCGGCGTGCCGCCGAGCTTTTGCAGACCGGAGGGCAGCCGCTCACCTTGTCCGGGCGCCTGCCAGAAAACGGTCTCGTTGTTGAAACGGCACCATTTGACATTGTCATTGCGGACGGCGGTGCGATTTGCAGCCGCGTCGTCGCCGACTTCAAGGACGACATAGGGGATCATGGCCAACCTCCTCGCCGACGAGGCTCGGGCTTCGCGGGCTTCAGGACCTCCGGCGTGCTTTCGATGATTTCAATCGTCCGTTGCGGTCCGGACGCACCACTCGGGCGGAACCGGTTCATGCCGCGCGCGACCCAATCGCCCAGGGTTTCGCGCAGCCTGTCGTCAGGGCCGGGCGCGCTTGCGACGAGCGTGCCGGCCGCGCCGAAGTCGAGCATCTCGCGCTCCCTCCTTGCCGCCGGAAAGGCGAAGCGATCGGCCGGGCGGTACACCGTCACGCCCGGGGTATCCTCCTCAAACGAGTGTTGCCACTTGCCCGTCGGGGGGGTGCCCGTGGTCATTGCCTTCATGCTTCGGCATCCCTTTTGCAGCGTCTGGGGCACTTGCGGCGGCCGGGCGTGCCCGGTTCATGCGGAACGACGAGATGACGCCGCCCATGTATTCATGGCCGGTGAGCGCCGGCCCCCGGGCGGCGCCGTCCCACCACTTGTGATAAGGCGCGCCGTCGGTGCCCGGCACGAACGCATCCAGCCGCCCGGCACCCCACGCAGCCACCCGAGACGAGCTCGGGCGGGGCTGGCTGCTGACGCCGATCGCGGAGCGCACGCCATCGAGGCAGGCCTGCATGCGTTCGACCTGCCCCGTCGTGAACATGAACATCGCCGGGTCGTCGACATAATCCATATAGTTCATGAACATGTCGCCATTCGGCCCGTTGTTGCACGACAGCGTGGGAAACACCGGCGCGCCGGTATTGGGGCCTCCCTGGCTGGGGGTGTCGGGGACATTGTCCGTGTCGTCGCGCCCCAGATTTGATTGAGGTTCAGCCAGTGGCCGATCTCGTGGGTCGCCGTGCGCCCGCGATGAAAGGGCGGGGCCGCCGTGGCGGTGGTCCCGAACGCCGAATGCACGATCACCACGCCGTCGGTCGCCGCCGGGCCGCCTGGAAACCGGGCATAGCCCGGCAATCCGCCGCCAAGCGGCCCGACCCACATGTCGAGGTACTGATCCGGGGGCCGGGGATCGGCGCCGCCCGAGGCCGCCGACTTGATCGCATCGTCCGAGCCGGACGACGCGGTCGATGTCCGGGTCCGCGTCACGCCGGCAAGGGTGAATTCGATCCGCGCGTCGCCCGCAAGCGGCAGGAACGAAGCAGGCGTATTGTTCACATCCGGATTGGTGCGCCTGAAATCCGGGTTGAGCACATCGATCTGGCTCGCGATCCGGGCGTCCGAGACGTTCTGCGCTGCGGTGTTCCAGACGACGTGCGCCACGACCGGGATCGTCGTGGTGCCGGGACGCCCGGTCACGCCTCCGCGCGCCGCAAACCGATGCGCCTCGTCTTCGATCCGCTCACGGGTCCGAGCATAGGCGGGCGACAATCCAAGGAGCCGGCGGTGATCCTCCAGCGTGCCGCATGTGTGCTGAACCGGGCTGCCCTCGCCGCCGGATGTCGGGCGACCGCCGCCGTCCATGCCGCCATCCGGGTCGCCGCCCGGACTCATTCCGTGACTGCTCGAGTCGGGCATGACGCGCCCGGCCATGCCGGCGACGGGCGTCGGCCGCATCATGTCCGATCCCACGTTCGTGCCGCCCGCCCGGCTGGCATGGCCGGGCATTCCCATGTTCCCGCCGGACGCATGGGAATTGTTGCCTGCCATTGGTTTCGAGAGAACTTTCATTGGCATCGCCGTCATCCAACCGAAAGTTGTTTCGGACTTGCTGTGATGCGGGCACTTCAGGACTGGACGCCAGCAACGGACACGCGCAGCCGGATAAATTCTTTTGGTTTTCCGCGGATTCTAGCATGTAACGGGTGTCCCGTCCACGTCCTTGCAAACAGATGACGAACAGACGCGTCGCTGCTGGTCTTGACCCCTGAAGCTGGCCCGTTCTGACGGCGAAATTCCGGGCCCACTTCGGAAGCGAGGGAGTGTCCAGATGCCGAAGAAACGATTCACGGACGAACAGATCGGGTTCGCGCCGAGTCGGGCGGAGGACAAACTTCCGCGCCTGCCAGGTCATGGAGGAGTTGGACCGCATCGTTCGGCAACGGGGCAAGCCGCGCCGCATCAGGGACGACGACGGCCCCGGGTTCGCCCGCCGGCTGCCCGACCGGTGGGCCTCTGCCTGAGCGGGGTCGAGCTGGACTTCTCCCGCCCCGGAAAGCCCACGGAGCGAGCCAAGGTCCGCCACCGGTCCAGGGACCAGGGCGCGCGCCTTCATCGAGGCGTCAACAGCCGGCTGCGCCGGGAATGGCTCAACGCCTCATGGTTCCTGTCGGCCGGGCACGCCCGCGATCGGATCAAGGACCGGAAGATCGACTGCAACGAGGCGCGGCCGCCTTCGGCGTTCGGAAACTTGACGCCGAGCGCCTGTGCCGCCCAACTGAAACCAGCCCGGAAGGTCGCATGAAGCCCGGACCGGGGACAGGAGAGGGCCATCCTCCTTATCGCTCTCGGCAGAGGTGGCTCCGTTCAATGGGGGCAAGACCGGAATGCGGACGGCGGCCCGGATGCGACCGGGCACCGCGGACCACGGCCGTTCCTGCCCGCGAGAAAACACCCTTGGGCAGCCGGGGCGCGCCGGCTTGGGGCGCGCGGACCCGGACCGCAGTCCGCAGGGCGTGCGACTGCCGGCGAGGGCGAATGCGCTGCCATGCCGGCGCAGGCGGCTGACCGCCGCGGCAGAGGCGAAGCCGATCACCTGCCCGGCGCGTCGCCGGTATCGCAAGCCGCCATGCAGGCAGAAAGCCATGCGCCACGTTCCCCCTGACGACCGGCGGGTGCAAGGGGGCGGCGGG
>CALLYR010000245.1 GCA_937859005.1 uncultured Paracoccus sp.
GCAACGACACCCTGGCCGGCAGCAAGGGCAACGACAGGCTGGAAGGTCTTGGCGGCGCGGATGTGTTCGATTTCTCGGCCGCGCCGGATCAGCCCGGCGCCGACCGGGTGGGCGGGTTCGCCGAAGGGACGGATCTGATCCGGCTGGGCGCAGGCATGACCGTGGCCGAGATCCTGGCCGATGCGCGGATGACCCCCGACGGCCTGCTGCTGACCTTCGGGCCGGGCAGCACCGCATTGCTGCAGGGATTCGGCGGCACGCTGGAAGCCGACGACTTCGTTTTCTGACGGCGCGGCGGGCGCGGCCGGTGCCGCGCCTGTCCCCGAATGCCGGCCCATCAGGCCGAAGGCCACCGGCAGGGGCTTGAGCCCGGCTGCGGCTGGCCCTAGGCATGAACTCATGCGGATTCTTTTTCTGGGCGATGTCATGGGGCGCGCGGGCCGGCGCGCGATCTCGGACCGGCTGGCCGGGCTGAAGGCGCGGCTGCGGGCGGATTTCATCGTGGTGAACGGGGAAAACGCCAGCGGCGGCACCGGGCTGACGGCCGGTCATGCACAGGTGATCCTCGATGCCGGGGCCGACTGCATCACCCTGGGCGATCACGCCTTTGACCAGAAGGACATGCTGTCCTTCATCGAACAGGAACCCCGCATCCTGCGCCCGCTGAACTTTGCGCGCGAGGCGCCGGGCCGGGGGGCGCGTGTCCTTGCCGACGGGCGCGGCCGCAAGGTGCTGGTCGCGCAGGTGCTGGGGCAGGTGTTCATGAAGCGTCCTTTCGACGACCCCTTCGGCGCCATCGACGCCGTGCTGCGCGCCCATCCTCCGGGCGGGCTGGTTCAGGCCGCGCTGGTGGACATTCATGCCGAGGCGACCAGCGAGAAGATGGCGATGGGCCATTTCTGCGACGGCCGCGCCAGCATCGTCGTCGGCACCCATACCCATGTGCCCACTGCTGACGCCCAGATCCTGCCCCGCGGCACCGCGTTCCAGTCGGACGCCGGGATGTGCGGCGACTACGACAGCGTCATCGGCATGGAAAAGACCGAGCCGATGCGCCGCTTCGTCACCGGCATGGGGCGCGAACGCTTCACCCCGGCCGAGGGCGAGGCGACCCTGTCCGGCATCCTGGTCACGACCGACGACCGCACGGGGCTGGCGACGGGAATCGAGCCGGTCCGCGACGGCGGCCGTCTGGTCCCCACGCATCCCGCGGGCTGAACTCCGCGCATTTGCGCCCACGACCAGCCGAGAAAATCACGCCACGGTTGTGGCCTCGGGGTCTGCGCGCGGGCTCTATTACCTTGCGGTGCAGTAGGGAAATGGGGCAACACGTCCGGGTCGGCGCCAGCCCGGCGTCTTGCGAGGTCATCTCCGATGTTCGGATTTGCGCTGTCCGGCCAGGCGGCCGCAGTCGCCACTCTGGCGATCATTGCCGTCCTGTTCGTCCTGTTCGTCCGCGAAAGGCACCCGCCCGAGGTCCTGGCCATCGGGGCTGCGGCGGTGATGCTGGCGCTGGGGCTGGTCCCTTACGAGGATGCGGTCAAGCAGCTGTCGAACTCGGCCCCCTGGACCATCGCCTTCATGTTCATCATCATGGGGGGCCTGCAGCGCACCGGCGCGCTGGATGCGCTGAGCAAGGGGGTCGCCGCCCGCGCCGACACCCGGCCCATCGCCACGATCTGCGCGCTGTTCGCGTTCGTCTGCATCGCCTCGGCGATCATGAACAACACGCCCGTGGTCGCGGTCATGATCCCGATCGTGATCCAGGTCGCCCACCGCGCCCGCATCGCGCCGTCCAAGCTGCTGATGCCGCTGAGCTATTTCACCGTGATGGGGGGGATGATCACGCTGATCGGCACCTCGACCAACCTGCTGGTGGACGGGGTGGTGCAGGATCGCGGCATGACCCCCTTCGGCATCTTCGAAATCGCGCCGGTGGGCATTGCCGTCACGCTGGCGGGCACGGCCTATTTTGCGCTGCTGGGGCACCGGCTTCTGCCGGATCGCAGCTCCATGGCCTCGTTCCTGACCAATCGTGCGGAAATGAAATATTTCACCGAGGTCGCCGTTCCCGAGGACAGCAATATCGCCGGCATGAATGTCAACGATGTGAAGATGTTCAGGCGCGCCGCCGTGCGCGTGATCGACGTGCTGCGCGGCGATGCCTCGCTGCGGCGCGACATGGCCAGTGTCGTGCTGGAACCCGGCGACCGGATCGTGCTGCGCTCGGGCATGGCCGACCTGCTGGAAATGCAGAAGAACAAGGATCTGCGCGCGCTGGACAAGCTGAGTTCGGTGCGCACCGAAACGGTCGAGGTGCTGATTTCCCCCGGCGCGCGGATGATCGGGCGCCGTCTGGGCGACCTGCGCCTGCGCCGCCGTTACGGGGTCTATCCCATCGCCGCGCACCGGCGGAACCAGAACATCGGCCGGCAGCTGGACGATCTGGAAATCCGGGTGGGCGACACGCTGCTGCTGGAGGGCGCGCCCGAGGACATCGCGCGGCTGGCCGCCGACATGGATCTGGTTGATGTCAGCCATCCCACGACCAAGCCGTTCCGCCGCAATCATGCCCCCATCGCCATTGCGGCGCTGTTGGCGGTGGTGGTGCTGGCGGCGCTGGACGTGGCGCCGATCATGGCGCTGGCGATGATCGCGGCGGCGGCGATCCTGATTACGGGCTGCGTGGACCCGGACGAGGCCTTTGGCTTTGTCGAGGCGCGGCTGCTGGCGATGATCTTTGCCATGCTGACGGTAGGAGCGGCGCTGGAACATACCGGCGCGGTCAAGCTGGTCGTCGATGCGGTGGAGCCCGTGCTGCGCGGCCTGCCGCCGTTCTGGACGCTGGTTGCGGTCTATTTCCTGGGTCTGGCGCTGACCGAGGTGCTGTCGAACAATGCCGTCGCCGTGATCCTGACGCCCATCGCGATCGAACTGGCGACGCAGCTTGGCCACGATCCGCGCGCCTATGTGGTGGCGGTGATGTTCTCGGCCTCGGTCGCGTTCGCGACCCCCATCGGATACCAGACGCACATGATGGTCTATGGGCCGGGCGGCTATCGCTTCAGCGATTTCATCAGGGTGGGGATTCC
>CALLYR010000246.1 GCA_937859005.1 uncultured Paracoccus sp.
GGTCAGGGCGTGGCTGGACAAAAGGATCGCGGCCCCTTCGGCGGCCAGCCCGTCCAGCAGCGCATAGAATTCGCGCCGCGACACCGGGTCCAGCCCGCTGGTGGGTTCGTCCAGGACCAGCAGCCGCGGCTGCCCGATCAGCGCCTGCGCCAGCCCGATCCGCTGGCGCATCCCCTTGGAATAGGTGCCGATCCGGCGGTCGGCGGCATCGGCCAGCCCCACCCGCTCCAGCAGCTCGCCCGCTTGGGCCGCGCTGGCGCCGCGCAGCGCCAGATAGGTGCGGATCTGTTCGCGCCCGGTCAGCGCCGGATGAAAGGCCACGTTTTCCGGCAGATAGGCCGTGCCCAGTCGCGCGGCCCCGCTGCCCGGCGCGGCCCCCAGCACCTCGACCGTGCCGGAGGTGGCGGGGATCAGGCCCAGCACGATCTTCATCAGCGTGGATTTCCCCGCGCCGTTGTGGCCCAGCAGGGCCACCCGTTCGCCGGGCTCCACTGAAAAGGACACGTCCTGCAACGCGGCCACCGCGCCAAAGCGCCTAGTGAGCCGTGAGAGGGTCAAACTGCTCATGTTCTGTTCCTTGGGCCGCGCGGGCGGCCAGCGCCGCGGATTCCGCGGCGGCGTCATCAGGGCGGACGGGAATGGTCCGCGGCGTCATCAGGGGCGCGCTGTCCACGACCCCGCCCGGCAACGTAGCCGGAAAGCTCGACTGGCTCCAGCGCACCAGCTGGACCACCGGCGCGCCTGTCAGCAGGGCGGCGGCAGGTTGCGACCACAGGATATGGTCCATCAGGTCGTTGGGGCGGAACGGGCTGTCGGCGATGCCGTCGCCGTTCAGGTCGAAGGCGGGATGGTCGGACCAGTAATTGCCGCGGCCCTCGACGCTCCATTCCACGTCGCGGGTGCCGACGTATTTGACCTGGGTGCGGTTGGCCACGAAGGCGTTGCCGGTGATCGCGTTGCGTTCGGACCCGGCGGTGAAATGGATGCCGATGTCGCACCCCTCGAAGCGGTTGTCGGCGATGATGTTGCGGTTGGCGTTATAGATGAACAGGCATTTTTCCGAACCCCGCACCAGATTGCCCTGGATGTCGGAGTTGTTGGCATAGTTCAGCATCAACCCATGCGCCCGGTCCGCGAGGCTGATGTTGTCATGCACCTGCAGCCGTTCGGAATACATCAGCGCAAAGCCCAGGCCGTTCCCGACCGAGACATTGCCCGAAATCGTGCTGTCATGGGCATACATGTAATGCACGGCGAACCGCAGGTTGGTGAAGCGGTTGCCGATGAAGGTGGCCTTGCGCGAGATCGACACGAAGATCCCGTCGCGCCCCCAGTCGATCACGTTGTCCTGCACGACCAGCCCCGGCGCGTTCCAGACATAGACGCCGTTGCCGCGGTCGTTCACGCGGCGGTCGCGGCGGCCCTCGATCAGGTTGCCGCGCACGATGCAGTCCCTGCCGCCATGCGCATCGACGCCATACAGGTTGCCGATCAGGCGGTTGTTCTCGATCAACGCACCCTTCGCGGTGCTCTTGATCTGGACGCCGGAATCGATGGTGCCGTGTTCGGACCCCGACCCCTGGATGACGAGGCCGCGGACGACCGCGCCCTCGCCGATGATGGTGATGACGGACCCCTGCCCGCCGCCGTCCAGCGTGGCCTGCCCGCCGCCGTCCAGGGTCAGGGGCTTCTCCAGCACGACCGGCCCCCTGTGCGTGCCGGGCGCCAGCCGCAGCACGTCGCCGGGGGCCGCCGTGGCAATGGCGGCGGCCAGCGTCCCGTCGCCGGGCGCCACCACGCGTTCCGCGGCCCACACGGGGCCTGCGAAAAGCATAAGGGCGATCAGGACGGGACGCAGCATCGGATCACACGCTTTTCGGCTCGACGAACATCCGCCCGCGCATCTCCATGTGCAGCGCATGGCAGAACCACTGGCAATAATACCAGTAAACGCCGGGCTGGGCCGCGACGAAGGTCACGGACGAGGTCTGCAGAGGCGAGATTTCCATCGCGACCCCGTGGTTGCCCAGGGTGAAGCCGTGGGTCAGATCCTCCAGATCGTCCAGGTTGGTGACGATCACCGTGACCTCGTCGCCTTCCTTGACGGTGAAGCTTTCCAGGCTGAAGTTCGGCGCCTGGCTGGACATGTAGACCCGGACCTTGTTGCCGTCGCGGATCACCGTGTCGGCCCAGCTGTCGATGTCCACGCCGTCCGCTTCGGCCTGCTTGCGGGTGTCGGCCCAGAACGGGTCGTTGCGGTCCCAGACCGACTTGATGTTGCTCATCTTCTCGACCGAGACGGCGATCGCGTCATGGGGTTCGGCAAAGGTGGGGCCATCATGGACCAGCGCCATCTTGTCGCCCGAGATGTCGATCAGCTGATCGTTTTCCGGCTTCAGCGGACCCACGTTGATGAAACGGTCCTTCGAGAACTTGGACAGGCAGACCAGCCAGCGGCCGTCGGCCTCCAGCGTTTCGCCCATCGAGGTCTTGAGGTGGCCGGGCTGGTAATGCACGTCGATCTTCTCGCGGATCGGATCGACGTTCTCGCCGTTATGGGCCTTGATCGCGTCCTCGATGTTCCACTTGGCCACCTGGCTGTCCAGAAACAGCGAGGTGAAGGCGTTGCCCTTGCCGTCGAAGGCGGTGTGCAGCGGCCCGAGGCCCACTTCGGGCTGGGCGACGACGGTCGTCTTGGGATCGGCATCCTCGTTGAAAAGGGCATCGAACTTCGTCACGTCCAGCACCGTGACCGTGGGCGACAGCTTGCCGTTGATGCACAGGTGCTTCTTGTCGGGCGCCATGTTGCAGCCGTGGGGGTTGTTCGGCACGGGGATATAGCGGGTGTATTTCTTCGCCGCGTTTTCCTTGCGCCCGTCCAGGATCTTGCAGCCGTTCAGTTCCTGGAAGTCGCCCGCCGCGATCCCCGCCTCGATGTTGGCCAGGTTGAACACGACGACGTGGTCCAGTTCGGCCTCCATCATCTCGGCCGAGTTCACGCCCATTTCCGAGTTGTAGGAGGTCGAGAAGGCATACTTGCCGTCATAGTCGGCATCGCAGTTGTCGAGGTTGCCGCTGACGATGATCTGCCAGGCCACCGTCATGCTGTCGGTGTCCACGGCGGTGAACAGGTTCACATACTGCGACTTGTCGTCCAGCACGCTGCCGTCGTTGATCAGCGGCGCCTCGTCCTCGCCGTTGCAGAAGATATACTTGGACGACGGCACCTTCTGCGGGCGCATCCCGTGGATCGCCTTGGCGTTGGGGATCTCCAGGATCTTGTCGCATTTCATCACGTCGCAGCGGACGCGGGCCACGCGGGTGTTGGCCTTGTCGTTCATGAACAGATACTGGCCGTCGTACTTGCCGTCGGTATAGCTCATGTGGACGTGGTGCAGGTCGCCGTTGTCGTGGACCTTCTTGCCCTGCGCGGCCAGATAATTCCGCGTCTTGTCGGTCATGTTCTCGGTCAGGACCTTCAGCGATTCGTTGGTCTGGCCCCAGCCGGTCGCGGAACAGCGGTTGAACACCGGGATCCGCATCAGTTCGCGCATGGACGGAATGCCCATGATGCGCACCTCGCCGGTCTGGCCCGAGGACCAGAACCCGTAATAGCTGTCCAGTTCGCCCGGATGCAGGATCC
>CALLYR010000247.1 GCA_937859005.1 uncultured Paracoccus sp.
GGGAACTGGTGGTGGCGGGGCGCAGCCGCGACCGCCTGGCCTTCGCCGGCGAACTGGCCGCGCTCGACCCGGCGCGGGTGCGCTGTCATTTCGACGACGAGGCGGGCCTGCTCGATCTGGCCGGGCTTCTCGATCCGCTTGACGGGCGGACCACGGTCTATTCCTGCGGCCCTGCGGGCCTTCTGGACGCGCTTCAGGCGAAAAGCGAGGGCGCGCCCTGGAAGCTTCGCATCGAACGCTTCGCGGCCGCGGCCGATCTGACGGGGGACGCCTTCGACGTGGTCTGCGCCTCGAGCGGGCAGCGGCTGCATGTGCCTGAAGGCAAGTCCATCCTCGAGGTGCTGCGCGCGGCGGGCATCAGGGTGGAAAGCTCGTGCAGGGACGGCATCTGCGGCACATGCGAGACGCGGGTGCTGCGCGGCATTCCCGACCACCGCGACAGCGTGCTGACCGAGGCCGAGCGGGCCGAGGGCGAATACATGATGATCTGCGTCTCGCGCTGCAAGGGCCGCGAGCTGGAACTCGACATCTGAAAGGAAAGTGAATGGAACGCAAGCGCGTCGTCGTGACCGGCGGCTCCGGCCGCGTGGGCCGCCATGTGATCGAATGCCTCGCCGCCGCGCATGAGGTGGTGAATGCCGACCTGGCCCCTCCGGCGTCCGGCCAGAAGGCCCGGTTCATCCGCACCGACGTGATGGACATCGACGCCGTGCGCGCAGCCGTGAAGGGCGCGGATGCGGTCGTCCACCTCGCCGGCCTCGACCATGACTGGGGCTGCCCGCCCGAGCAGTACATCGATGTCAATACCCGCGGAAGCTGGCACGTGCTGCAGGCCGCCGAGGAACAGGGCGTGAGGAAGGTGGTGCTCTGCTCGTCCATCTCGATCTGCGGCCTGCAGGAGATGCGCCCCGACTGGCACCCGCAGGCGCTGCCGATCGACGAGACGCACGAGAACCGCCCCGTCTATCCCTATGGCGTCAGCAAGCAGATCGCCGAGGCGATGGGGGAAAGCTTCGCCCGCAAGGGCAGGATGGACGTGATCTGCCTGCGTCCGCTGGCGGTCATCCTGCCCGAGACCCTGGGCGCCTATCTCGATTTCGTCGATGCGCCGGGGCGCAACTGGCTGTTCTATTACGTCACCGCCGGGGATCTGGCCCGCGCCTTCAGGGCGGCGGTCGAGGTCGAGGGGATCGCGTTCGACAGCTTCTATATCGGAGCCGACGACAGCTCGCACCCCCGGCCGACGCTGGAATGGTTCCAGGACATCGTGGGACCGTTGCCCGAGGCCACCGACCACGCCCGTTACCGGCGTAACCCCCGCGCCTCGGTGTTTGGCAATGCCCGCGCCAGGGCGCGCCTGGGCTGGGCGCCCACATCCGATTTCAATGCCATGCGCGCGGCGCACGCCGACAGGACGCTGGAAAGAGAGGACGCATGACCATGGATTACGTTCGCAAGGGCAAGGTGGACTGGACCGGCGACAACCCGCCCCTCTATCTCAAGACCGATCCCGACGGCGACTGGTCCACCCTGGCCCTGTTCTTCCGCATCAACGGCTCCGATCACGGGCGCGGCAACATGATCCTTGTGCTGCAGGACCCCTATGCCGGGCAGGCGGGCGATGCGGTGCGCCTTTGCGTCACCGACAACGCGCCGCTTGCGCGTTACCTCATCGACGACTTCGTGCGCTGCTTTGGCCTGTTCCGGCCGGCGCAGAAGGCGCTCGATGCGCTGGAGATCGTGGACGGCGCGACATTCGGAACCCGGGCCGATTATCCCCGCCACGTGACCGAAGTGGCCGAGTTCGGCGGACGGAAGGTGGAACTGCGCTGGAACGACCTGGGCGAGATGTTCGCCTAGGCCCAGCCCCCCGCCGACAGCCAGACCGGCAGGCACGAGATGTTCAGCGTCTTCCAGCCGGCGGGCTCGGCCTCGGTGACGGTTGACGGACAGGTCCTGCCCGGCCGGACGGTCGAGCGCGACTTCTTCGACCGCCGCGCGCAGTCCGCCGCCCTGGCCCACAGCGAAAGCTGGATCCGCGCCTGACCCGGCCCGACAGTAAGGATGACCCCATGACCGACCACGCCGACCGGACCGCGTTCTCGCGGATCGACGCCACCCGCCCGCAGCTTTCCGCGATCCGCCGCCTGCGCGAGTTGCCGGGGCTGGCGGGCCGCATCCTGCTGCATGCGGGGCCGCCCTTTGCGGACCGCGGCGACATTCC
>CALLYR010000248.1 GCA_937859005.1 uncultured Paracoccus sp.
GGGGGCAGAGGCATTGTCGGCGGGCCGTTCGGCCGCAGCGACGCCGCCCGGAAAATGCATTCCCGCAAAACCATCGTCGTCGGGCGAAGGGGCAAACAGATCTTCGGGCACGCCCTGCACGTTCGACGGACCGTCCGGTGCGGCGGCGCCGGATTCCGGTTGCGTCCTGCGATGGACCTCGACCCGTACCTTCGGCATGGCCTCGGCCGGGCCGGATGCCTTGCCGGTCGCGGCGATGCGGGCGGCCGCCACCGGCGATTCGGCGCGGGACAGGTGAAAACGGCGAACCTTAGGAGGTGTAGTCATAATATTGTTTGGCTTCGTCCAATGACTCAAACAGATACAGCCGCCCGTCGCGCAGCACGCCTGCGCGTCGGCAGAATTTCTCGATCGTGGCGGGCTGGTGGGACACGACGACCACGGTTGCCGTCTTCAGCCGGTCATACAGAACGCTGCCGGCCTTGCGGTTGAAGGCCACATCCGTGGTGCTGGGCATGCCCTCGTCGATCAGATAGATATCGAATTCCAGGGCCAGCAGCAGCGCGAAGGTCAGCCGCGCCTTCATCCCCGCGCTGTAGGTGCCCACGGGACGGTCGAAATATTCCCCGATGTCGATCAGCCAGCGGCAGAACGCCTCGACATAGTCCGGATCCAGCCCATAGATCCGCGCGATATAGCGCGCGTTCTCGTTGGCCGACAGACGGGGAATGATGCCCCCCATGAAGCCCAGCGGGAACGACACCCGGCAATCGGACCGGATCACGCCTTCGTCAGGCTTTTCCAGCCCGCACATCATGTTGATGAGCGTCGTCTTGCCGGTGCCGTTCGGGGCCAGAATCCCCAGCGACTGCCCCAGTTCCACCCGGAACGAGGCACGGTCGAGGATCACCTTGCGCTGCGTTCCGGTCCAGAACGACTTGGAGACATTGTCGAATTCCAGCATGGCGGCCTTGGGCGATGCGGCAGAGGGGCCGCGCGGCGGGTCGGGTCGTGTGGCCGGACGGGCCAGGCACGGCCGCCCTTTGGCCCGTCAACATAGGCAAGCGCGCCCCGGCTGTCCATTGCAGGGATACGGGTCGTGAAAATGCGGGCTGTTATCCGGCCGGCGGCTGCCTATCTGCGGAACATGACCGATGCCGTTTCCGACCTGATCGCCGAAATCGAATCCTGCCGCCTGTGCGCGGGCCGCTTTGCCGCGACCGCGACCCGCCACGCGCCGCGCCCCGTGCCGTGGTTCCGCCCCGGCGCGCGCATCCTGGTCGCGGGGCAGGCGCCGGGGCTGCGGGTCCACAAATCCGGCCGGCCCTTCGACGATGCCTCGGGGCGGCGGCTGCGCGACTGGATGGGGGTGGATGAGGCGACCTTCTGGGACCGCTCGCGCATTGCCATCGTGCCGATGGCCTTCTGCTTTCCGGGCTATGACGCCAAGGGGTCGGACCTGCCGCCGCCGCCCTTGTGCGCGGCGACCTGGCGGGCGCAGGTGCTGGCCGAATTGCGCCCCGCGGTCACGCTGCTGATCGGCGGCCATTCGATGCGCTGGCATCTGGGGGTGCGCCACGTGACGCAGGCGGTGGCGGGCTGGCGCGACCATGCGCCCGCGGTGTTCCCCTTGCCTCATCCGTCGTGGCGCAATACCGGATGGCTGAAACGCAACCCGTGGTTCGAGGCCGAAGTGGTCCCCGTCCTGC
>CALLYR010000249.1 GCA_937859005.1 uncultured Paracoccus sp.
TGTTCGTCGCCGTGACGAACCGCCGCTTCATCGCGCGCGAGGAGGCATGGCTGGCCGAACGCTATCCCGCAGCCTTCGCCGACTGGTCGCGGCGCACGCGAAGGTGGCTGTGACATTGCAATCCGCAGGCATCACGCGCTAACACCGCGCGAACCCTGTAAGTGAGGCTCTCATGTCCGCCCCCCTGCGTCTCGGCATCGCCGGTCTCGGCACTGTCGGGATCGGCGTCGTCAAGATCATCCAGAATCATGCCGATCTGCTGGCCGCGCGCTGCGGCCGTCCCGTCCAGATCACCGCGATCTGCGCCCGCGACCGGCAGAAGAACCGCGACGCCGACCTGTCGATGTATGAGTGGGTGGATTGCGCCCGTGACCTTGCCCGCCGCGACGACGTGGATGTGTTCGTCGAACTGGTGGGCGGCGACGAGGGAATCGCCCGCGAGGCGATCGAGATCGCGCTGGACAGCGGCAAGGACGTGGTGACCGCGAACAAGGCGCTGCTGGCGATCCACGGACAAGCCCTGGCCGAGCGGGCCGAGGCCGCGGGCCGCGTCATCCGCTTCGAGGCCGCGGTCGCGGGCGGCATCCCGGTCATCAAGACCATGACCGAAAGTCTGGCGGGCAACCGCATCAAGCGCGTCATGGGGGTGATGAACGGCACCTGCAACTATATCCTGACGCGGATGCAGTCGGCCGGCCTGCCCTATGAAACCGTGTTCGAGGAAGCCCGGCGGCTGGGTTACCTGGAGGCCGACCCGACGCTGGACGTGGGCGGCATCGACGCGGGCCACAAGCTGGCGATCCTGGCCGCCATCGCCTTCGGCACGCAGCCCGCCTTCGACGCCGTAGAGATCGAGGGGATCGAGCGTGTCAGCATCGACGACATCAACCGCGCCGCCGACATGGGGTATCGCATCAAGTTGCTGGGCGTGGCGCAGATGACGGCGCGCGGGCTGGAACAGCGGATGTCGCCCTGCCTTGTCCCCGCCGACAGTCCGCTGGGACAGCTTGAAGGCGGCACCAATATGGTCGTGATCGAGGGCGATGCCGTGGGCCAGATCGTCCTGCGCGGCGCGGGCGCGGGCGAAGGCCCGACCGCCAGCGCCGTGATGTCCGACATCATCGAGATCGCCCGTGGCGTACGCCTGCCCGTCTTCGGCCAGCCCGCGGCGACGCTCGCCCGGCCGCAGGCGGCGCGCACGGCGGTGCCTGCGGCCTATTACATCCGCCTGATGCTGGCCGACAAACCCGGCGCGCTGGCCAAGGTGGCGACGGTGCTGGGGGATGCGGGCATTTCCATCGACCGGATGCGGCAATATCGCCATGCCGCGGGCGAGGCCCCGGTGCTGATCGTGACGCACAAGACCACGCCCGATGCCATCGACCACGCGATCGAGGCGCTGCCCCGGACCGGCGTCATCACCGGCGATCCGGTCGAACTGCGGATCGAGGAGGTCTGAGGACGCGCCTCAGCGCCCCGCTTCGGCCGGCGGCAGCAGATGGCGCAGCCCCTGCGTGACATCGGTGCGGATCGCCAGCCGCAGCGCGGGCTCGTCGCCCGCGCGCAGCGCCGCCAGGATCATCCGGTGGTGGCGCGGCGCCTCGTTCCGGCGCATCCTCTGATAGACGGCGCGCATGGTCGGCCCCAGTTGCAGCCAGATCGTTTCCAGCATCGCCAGCATCGCCGGCGCCTGCGCCCGCAGATACAGCGCCCGATGAAAATCCAGATTGCTGCGGATGTATCCCACCGCATCATGATTCTGCGCCGCCTCGCCGATGGCGGTGTTGATCGCGGCCATCCGGTCGATCAGCGCGAAATGCGCCCGCGGCAGCGCGCGGGAGGCCAGTTCCGGTTCGATCAGCGCCCGCAACGCGGCCAGTTCCTCGATCCGTTCCACCGACAGTTCGGGCGTGGCGACGCGCCCCGAAGCGGACAGCGTCAGCGCGCCTTCGGCGACCAGCCTCCGCACGGCCTCACGCGCAGGGGTCATGCTGACGCGGTGTTCGGCGGCCAGCCCGCGCAGGGTCAACGCCCGGCCGGGCGGCAGTTCGCCCAGCATGATCCGCCCCCTCAGGGCGCGATACAACCGCTCATGCGCGGCAGCGGGAATCGAGGTGGTCGGCGCCATGCGGGTTTGTGATCACACGCCGCGCCGCCGGTCAAGTGGTCAGTCCCGGAACCGCCAGGCCAGCAACCCGCCCCCCTGCCCGCGCAGCCAGGAACGGTGCCGCGCATAGTCCGGGCACAGACGCCCGACCGCGGCCCAGAAGGCGGTGGAATGATCCATATGCGCCAGATGGGCGACCTCATGCGCGGCGACATAGTCCAGCACCGCATCGGGCGCCATTGCCAGCCGCCAGGAATACATCAGCCGTCCATCATGCGTGCAGCTGCCCCAACGCGACCGCGTATCGCGCAATGCGATACAGCGGAACGCCCGCCCCAGCGTTGCGGCATGGCGGTCGCTGGCCTCGGCCAGCCGGGCGCGGGCCAGGGTCTTCAGGAACGCCTCGGCGGCAGGACCGGCAGGGCGGCCCTGCGGCACCAGCAGGGCTGCATCCTCGACCCGCGGCGCGCGGACGGCGGCGGGCGTCACAGCCAGCGCGCGGCCCTGCACAGGCAGCATCGCGCCCGCCTCTACCCGCTGCGGTGCAGGCAGGCGGGCCAGCGCCGCGCCCAGCCAGTCCCGGCGGGCCCGCAGAAAGGCGATGCCTTCGGCCTCGGGCAGGCGCGGCGGCAGGGTCAGCGTCACGCCCCCGTCCAGCCGCGACACGCGCAGCGTGATCCGTCGCGCCCGGACAGATCGCCGCAGCGCGACCCTGACCCCGTCTTCCAGGACGATGCAATCCATCATGCCGTGTCTTTCGGAAAGCCTTTACACCCCCGATGCCCTATGGCAGGGGACAGCGGATTTACCTGACCTTTGGCGGAAAGAGAACACCATGCCCAAAGAGGAATGGGGCACCAAGCGCCTTTGCCCCAACTGCGGAGCGCGTTTCTATGACCTGCTCCGCGATCCGATGACCTGCCCGGCCTGTGCGGCCGAATACACCGCCGAAAGCCTGACGACAGCCCGCGGCCGCGCGCTGATCAGCGAGAAAGCCGCCGCGCGCGAACTGGAGCAGGACGACGTTATCGACGAGGATCTGGACGATGCGGCGGATTCGACCGAACTGGACGACGATCTGCTGGACGACGACGACGACACCGAGGTCTCGCTGGACGAGATCGCGGATGTTGCCGAAAACGACGAGGAGTGACGGCCGATCGGTCGAACCGACACGAAAAAGGGCCTTGCGGGCCCTTTTTTCATGCCTTCCGGCGCCTTCCGAAACATCGCGCAGAAAACCGAGTTTCTGCTTGCACCCGCGCGCGCCTGCCCATATACGACCCCCCACGCGGGCGGCGGATCACGCAGCCCGGACCTCCGGTGGGGCCATAGCTCAGTTGGTAGAGCGCTTGAATGGCATTCAAGAGGTCAGGGGTTCGACTCCCCTTGGCTCCACCAGT
>CALLYR010000250.1 GCA_937859005.1 uncultured Paracoccus sp.
GGCGCCCGGCGCGATGGTGTTCGGGCCGGCCTGCGCCGGCTCGCCCGTGACGGCGGTCTCGGCCTCGACCCCCGCATCGATGTCGGCCGGGGTCGGCGGCTCGGCGCCGGTGGCCTGGACCGCGGTCGTGCCGTCGGGGTTCAGCGTGACGGTGGTGCCTGGTGCGGCGGTGGTGGGGGCTTCAGCCCCCGGCTCGGTGATCGGGACGGTGATCGTCCGGGCTTCCTGCGCGTTCGCCGCCATCCCGAGGGACAGGGCCGCGACCGCCGTGAGCGTGACGTTTCTCAAGGACATTCGCGCCTCTCCTTACTCGGCCGGATGGGTGGCACGCCCGTAATGGGCATTGAAGTCTTCCTCGATGGTCGAGGGCATGGGCGCAGGACGTTCGATCACGCCCAGAAGCGGCAGGATCACCAGGAAATAGGCGAACCAGTAGGCCGAACCCGCCAGCGCGATATAGGGATAGATCCCTTCGGCAGGCTGCGCGCCGACCCAGGTCAGCACCACGAAGTCGATCGCCAGCAGCCAGAACCACCATTTGAACTGCGGACGGTACCGGCCCGACCGCACGCGGCTGGTGTCAAGCCACGGCACCAGCGCCATCACGATGATCGCGCCGAACATTGCCAGCACGCCGAAGAACTTGGCGTCGATGATGCCGAAGGACAGCCAGTTGACCGCGATCACCACCCACACATCGGCGGTGAAGGCGCGCAGGATCGCATAGAAGGGCAGGAAGTACCATTCCGGCACGATATGGGCCGGCGTCGCCAGCGGGTTCGCCTCGATATAGTTGTCGGGGTGGCCCAGATAGTTGGGCATGAAGCCCACGACCGCAAAGAACAGCACCAGGAGGAAGCTGAGCGCGTAGAGGTCCTTGATCACGAAATGCGGCCAGAACGGCACGGTGTCGCGGTCGGCTTCCTCGCGCGAGGTGCGGCGCACCTCGATGCCGGTCGGGTTGTTGTTGCCGGTGGTGTGGAACGCCCAGAAGTGGACGATGACCAGCGCGGCGATCACGAAGGGCAGCAGGTAGTGCAGCGAGAAGAAGCGGTTCAGCGTGGCGTTGTCCACCGCCGGGCCGCCCAGCAGCCAGGTCTGGATCGGCTCGCCGATGCCGGGGATCGCGCCGAACAGGCCGGTGATGACCGTGGCGCCCCAGAACGACATCTGCCCCCAGGGCAGCACATAGCCCATGAACGCCGTCGCCATCATCGCCACATAGATCAGCATCCCGATGATATAGGTGATTTCCCGCGGCGGCTTGTAGCTGCCGTAATAAAGGTTGCGGAAGATGTGCAGATACACCGCCAGGAAGAACAGCGACGCGCCGTTGGCGTGCAGATAGCGCAGCATGTGCCCGCCGTTCACGTCGCGCATGATGTGTTCGACGCTGGCGAAGGCCATGTCCACATGCGGCGTGTAATGCATCGCCAGCACGATGCCGGTCACGATCTGCAGGACCAGGCAGAAGGTCAGCACGATGCCCCAGATCCACATCCAGTTGATGTTCTTGGGCGTGGGCAGGGAAATGAAGTCGGCGATCAGCTCGACCACCGGCAGGCGGCGGTGGATCCAGCGTTCGAACCGCGTCTTCGGTTCATAGTGGTCAGTGGGAATACCGGCCATGTTAGCGCGCTCCTCAGCCCAGCTGGATGGTGGTGTCGTCCAGGAAGGACGCGATGGGGACATGCATGTTCTGCGGCGCCGGACCCCTGCGGATGCGGCCCGAGGTGTCATAGTGCGACCCGTGGCAGGGGCAGAACCAGCCGCCGTAATCGCCCGCGCCGTCCCCGATCGGCACGCAGCCCAGATGGGTGCAGACGCCGATCATGACCAGCCATTTGCCTTCCTCGTCCAGCGCGCGGTTGGCGTCCAGCGCAGGCGCGTCCGGCTTGTTGGCGTTCTCGGCATTGGGGTCGATCAGGGCGGCGTCGTCATCGGCGCGCGCGGCCTCGATCTCTTCGGCGGTGCGATAGCGGATGAAGACGGGCTTGCCCAGCCATTTCACCGTCAGTTGGGTGCCTTCGGCGACACCGCTGATATCGACCTGGATCGACGACAGAGCCTGCACGTCGGCAGACGGATTCATCTGGTTGATGAGGGTCCAGGCGGCGGCCCCGGCCGCAACGGCGCCGGCACCGGCGGTCGCGTAATAGAGGAAATCCCTCCGGGTGGCGCCGTGGTCTCCTGCGGTATCGTCAGCGTGGGACACGGTCATTCTCCAATTCGTGGCCCGTGCCGCGGATGGCTGCGGAGGGGCCGATACGACAGGTCGGGCCGCCTTGCCCGGCAGCCCTCGCAGGCCGCGTTCTAGCGATCAACAGATCGTCAGTCCAGCGCGCGCGGGAATTCCAGTCGGTGCAAATGGTCGCGGTGTGGGATTTTGGCTGCGGCCCCGCGCGGTGCGGGCGCGGGGGCCGCGGCGGGGGCGACAGGATGGCGGACGGCCGTCAGACTCGCCCCAGATAGCTGTCGGGCAGCCGCAGCGGCGCCGACTGGCCGCGTTTCCAGTCGAGCGCGCCCCCGCGTTCGTCATGGATCGCGCGCTGCCGCGCGGCGAAGCCGGTCAGATCGGCGCGTGTCAGGTCCGGGCAGGGCGAGGATTCGACGCGCGCGATGGCCGATTCCAGCCGCACGAGCCGGTCGGACCAGGTGCCGATCCTGTGGTCCGACCCCGCCGCATCGAATGCGGCCACCGTCCGCATCCGCGCCCGTCCGGTCCGGGTGGCCATGCCGCGGTCGGCATGGCGCAGATGGACCAGCATCAGATCGGGGTCGATCTGCCACGGCTGCCCTTTCAGGCGGTGCTGATTCCCGCCCGCGGGCGGCGGAGCGCGGAAGATGCAGGGCTTGGAATAGGCCGCGTGCAGGACGCCGTGGCGGCGCTGGCCGATGACCGGCCGGGTCAGGTCCAGCGCCTCGGGTTCCAGCGACGGGCGGTGGATCAGGTCAAGGCCCACGGGCGACAGCGCCACACCCTCGAACGCACGGCAGTCCAGATGGTCGGCCAGGGAGCCGCTCAGCTGCGGCCCGGCAATCAGGAATTCGTCGCAGTCCAGCACGACGACATGGCGGAAATAGCCCGTCAGCCCCGCCACCAGCCCGTGCAGCAGCGCCATCCGGCGCGGCTCGAATCCGTCGCCGGCGGGATCGAAGGGAATCGTCAGGCGCGAACATCCGCGCGCCAGCCTGTCGTGCCGGGGGTCCGCGCCATGCGAGATCACCGTCAGCGCATCGCGGCCGCCCGCCAGCGCGGCATGGTGGCCCACCCATTTGTCCAGCATCGCATGGTCGCCCCGGACCATGGTGACAAAGGCCAAGGGCGCGCGGGTCATGGCCGGGGTCCGGCTCCGGCCGCCTCGGGGGGAATCGGCGGAACAGGCGCATCCGCCGCCGCGCTGCCGGGGGCTGCCTGCGGGCCGGGCAGGGTCTGGCCCGCGGCATTTTCGGCGGCCTCTCCGCTGTCCGCATCCAGCGCGCGGGCTGCCCGGTCGCCCGATGCCCC
>CALLYR010000251.1 GCA_937859005.1 uncultured Paracoccus sp.
TGGGCGATGGGCTCGGCCTCGTCGCGGCGCTTGGCTATGCGGGCTATCTCCTGATCGTGCGCTCGCTGGGAACCGGCGTCAGCGTGTGGGCGGTGATGTTCTGGGCCAGCTTGAGCGCGGCGGTTTACGCGCTCGGCGCCAGCCTAGTGATGGGCGAAAGCTTGCTGCCGCAAACTCTAGCCGGCTGGGGCGTGCTGCTGGCGCTGGGCCTGGTGACGCAACTCGGCGGGCAGGGGCTGATCGCGTATGGCGTCGGCCGTTTGCCGATCGTGGTGTCCACTATTCTGCTCTGGATGCAGCCGCTGGCGGCGGCGGTGCTTTCCTGGGCGCTATTCGGCGAAGCGCTCGGCCCGCTTGCGCTTGCCGGAGCTGCGCTCATTCTGGCCGGCGTGTTTGTGGTGCAGCGCGCGCGGAGTTGAAGATGAACAAAGCCTTCGCGGCGATCCTGGGCGGGCTGAAGGATGTGATCTTCGGCCGGCTGACGCTGTTTGCGATCGGCAATTTCATCGTCGCGGTGGCGATCACGGCGACGGCGGCCACGTTGCTGATCCGCTTCGTGGTGCCGCTGATCCCCGATGGCGGCGGCTGGCTGGCTTATGTGTCCACCGCCGGTGAGTTCGCGGCGAGCGTGGCGGGGGTGGTGCTGGCGGAACTGGCCAAGCAGGTGCAGGCGCCGGTGGGTCCGGGCAGCCGCGTCAGCGTGCCCAGCCCGCTGAAGGTGCTGGAGGGCATCGCGCGGCCGCGTCCCTCCGGCCGCCCGGCGGGCCAGCGCGCCCGCGAGGGGGATGGATAGAGGCTCGGGATACGTCCCGCAGCGATTCGATCCGGCCAGGCGGGTCCTGGCCGCGGCGCACCCGAAAGCGGAGGGACAGGGTCCGGGCGGCGGCATCCGGCCGCGCTGCCGCACGGGACATCCCCCGCAGTGCCGGCACGTTAGCGCAACCGGCCCGATCCCCCGCAACAGGGTTGCAAAAGCCGCGATTTTCCGTGCCCGTGACAGTTGCGAGACCCATGATGTGCTGTTAGAGACGCCGCAGATTCAGGGGCCGCCGTGCCGGTCCCGCCGTCCGCGCCCCGCGACTGACCGGCAGCCCGCCGGGACGGCCCGCGGGGCCACGCGCAAGCCAAAGGGGTGTCCGTGGCCAATACCGCTTCGATTTCCGCAAATGTCGCCGGGCGTTACGCACAAGCCGTGTTCGAGCTGGTTCGCGAACAGGGCGGCCTCGACCAGCTTTCCGCCCAGGTCGAGTCCCTGGGCGCCGCCCTGAAGGACAGCGCCGATCTGCGCACCCTCATCACCTCGCCCCTGTTCTCGCGCGAGGAGCAGGAGGGCGCCATCGGCGCCATCGCCGACCGCATGGGCCTGTCGCCGGTGCTGGGCAACACGCTGCGCCTGATGGCGCAGAACCGCCGCCTGTTCGCGCTGCCGCAACTGGTGGACCGGCTGTCGGCGCTGATCGCCGAGGCGCGCGGCGAGGTCACGGCCGATGTCGTGTCGGCAGCGACGCTGACCGCGGAACAGGAACGCCGCCTGACCGAGACCCTGGCGCAGAAATCCGGCAAGACCGTGAAGCTGAACGCCCGCGTGGACGAAGGCCTGATCGGCGGAATGATCGTCAAGCTGGGCTCGCAGATGATCGACAGCTCGATCCGCTCGAAGCTCGCTTCCCTCCAGAATGTCATGAAAGAGGTCGGATAATGGGAATCCAGGCAGCCGAGATTTCGGCGATCCTCAAGGATCAGATCAAGAATTTCGGTCAGGACGCCGAAGTGGCCGAAGTCGGCCAGGTGCTGTCGGTGGGCGACGGCATCGCGCGCGTCCATGGTCTGGACAAGGTTCAGGCCGGCGAGATGGTCGAATTCCCCGGCGGCATCCGGGGCATGGTGCTGAACCTTGAAACCGACAACGTCGGCATCGTGATTTTCGGCGACGACCGTTCCATCAAGGAAGGCGACACCGTCAAGCGCACCCGGTCAATCGTGGACGTGCCGGTGGGCCGGGGCCTTCTGGGCCGCGTCGTGGACGCGCTGGGCAATCCGATCGACGGCAAGGGGCCGATCGACGCGACGGAACGCCGCGTGGCCGACGTCAAGGCACCGGGCATCATTCCCCGCAAGTCGGTGCATGAGGAGCCGATGGCAACGGGGCTGAAATCGGTTGACGCCATGATTCCGGTCGGCCGCGGACAGCGGGAACTGATCATCGGCGACCGCCAGACCGGCAAGACCGCGATCGCACTGGACACGATCCTGAACCAGTTGAACTACAACGGCCGCGAAGACGACGGCATGAAGACGCTGCACTGCTTCTATGTGGCCATCGGCCAGAAGCGGTCCACCGTCGCCCAGCTTGTCAAGAAGCTGGAGGAAAGCGGCGCGATGGCCTATACCACGGTCATTGCCGCGACCGCGTCCGAACCCGCGCCGATGCAGTATCTGGCCCCTTATTCCGCGACCGCGATGGCGGAATATTTCCGCGACAACGGCATGGATGCGCTGATCATCTATGACGACCTGTCCAAGCAGGCCGTGGCTTACCGCCAGATGTCGCTGCTGCTGCGCCGCCCGCCGGGGCGCGAGGCCTATCCGGGCGACGTGTTCTATCTGCATTCGCGCCTGCTGGAACGTTCGGCCAAGCTGAACGAGGCCAATGGCGGCGGCTCGCTGACCGCGCTGCCGATCATCGAGACGCAGGCGGGCGACGTGTCGGCCTATATCCCGACCAACGTGATCTCGATCACCGACGGCCAGATC
>CALLYR010000252.1 GCA_937859005.1 uncultured Paracoccus sp.
CCCGAGATCGAGCGCGTGTCCGGCAAGCGCTGCGGCCGCGACTTCGGCCTCTGCCGCCGCCGTCCCGTCCGGGCTGCCCGCACGCCCCGCCGCAACGGAACTGGTGATCCGCCCCCGCCAGGGCATCACCGGCTGGTCGGCCGCGCCCGTCCACGGATCGGACAGGCCATTGCCCGTCATCTGTTCCATCAGGATGAAGGGATAGAACACCGCCTTCCGCCCCGAGGCCGCAATTGCGCGCAGCGCCTCGACGACCGCCCCGTCGGCAGGCGTGCCGCCATAGATCGGCCGCCCGTCCCGGCGCGCAATCTCCCTCGCCTCAGCCCGGTCGATGCCGCCCGCGCGCCAGGGCATCTCCTGCCCCTCGCCGGCCTTGTCCTCGACCTTGGGCCGGACCGTGCAATGGCCCGCCCGCAGATCGTCGCCGAACCATGACACCACCAGCGACACCGATCCGACGCGCGGCAGTTCGCGCCCCAGCGTCTCCAGCGAGACCTGGAAATCCGTGCCCCCCATCGGCGTGTTGCGATTGATGACCTGTGTCTCGCCAAGACCCAGGTCGCGTGACACCTGCCGGGTGGCCAGCGCATATTCGCCGGTCCCCGGAATCATGGCCACCGCCTGCACCTGCCGCGACAGTCCCGCGCCCCCCTTGGCCGCGCGCGTCACCTCAAAGCTCAGTTGCGGCACCCGGTTGCCCCAGCGCTCCAGCGCCAGTTCCTCCAGCACGACATAGGCGGTGCCGCGATAGGCGGGCGCGGCTGCCCCCTCATGCGCGGCGATGCAGGGGTCGGGCAGTTGCGCCTCGCCCCCAAGATAGACCCGCATGTTCAGATCGGCCGCCGCGACCTCCTCGCCGTCGGCCCAGACCCGGCCCACCCCCAGGATCGGCCCCTCGCACAGCGCTAGCGCCAGACTCAGCCGATAGCTGACTTCCGTCACCCTGGGTCCCGCGCCCTTGCCGCCGCCCTGCGTGCTGGTAACCTCGGTCACCGGGGACGCCCAGATCACATGGCCGGGCACCCGCATCTGCCCCCAGACACGCGCGATGGGTGTGCCCTCGCCCGCCGTCTGCAGGCGCAGCCGGTCGATGCGCCCCGTCTCGACCGGCTTCGAGCCCCCGCCCAGCAGGCGCTGATCGATCACCCGGCCCACCGTGGCGCCCACCGCGCGGCCGATGACCGCCCCGGTCAGGCCCAGGAACGTGCCGCCGAATCCTGCCCCCATCGAGGCCCCGACCGCCGACAGCAGAATCGTCGCCATCGCCCTCTCCCTTTTCACTCATCGTCTTTGGCGTCATGTCCCGGCAGGGCGGCTTGCCCCCGCCGCCCGTCCGTTTACGCCTGCGGCCACAGGAACCGCGCAGCGATCCGCGCGCGCCACGGCGCGGACAGCGGACTTTCCACAACACCGTGCCGATCATAGGCATGGATAAAACTGGTCGCCGCGCCGATTCCGGCCCGGATGCCCAGATGCTTGGCCACAGCGCCCTGGCGCATGCGGAACAACAGCACCTCGCCCGGCGCTTCCGGGGCGCCGGGCTCGACAGGGCGCAGATTGCGCAAGGCCGCCGCCCACAGCAGTTCGCACCGCCCCGCCTCGCCCCAGTCGGGGGTATAGGCGGGCGCGGCCTCGGGCTCGCCGCCATACATCTCCCGCCAGACTCCGCGGACAAGCCCCAGGCAATCCGCGCCCGCGCCCCGGACAGACCCCTGATGAACGTAAGGCGTCCCGATCCAGCGCCGCGCAACAGCCACCACCGCCGCGCTCATGGCCGCCGCCCATGCGCCTGCGGCGCGATCAGCCAGTCCTCGGGCGGCAGATGCGGAAAGCCCCGGAAATTGGCGAAGTTCAGGAACTTCAGCCGGCAGGTCTCGGCCCGCCTGTCGCAGCCCGCGTCCAGCCGCACCCGGTCGCCTACCGCCGGGGCCAAGCCTGGCGCTGCCCACAGCT
>CALLYR010000253.1 GCA_937859005.1 uncultured Paracoccus sp.
CCTGGCCGAACATGGCCCCCGGCTGGACGGGCGCGCGCTGGTCAGCTGCGCCAAGGGAATCGACCTGGCCACTGGCCGTTCACCCGCAGGGATGCTGGTGGAAAGCTGCCCCCGCTCGACCGTCGCCGTCCTGACCGGACCCAGCTTTGCCGCCGACATCGCCCGCGGCCTGCCGACCGCGCTGACGCTGGCCTGCGCGGATGCGGGGGCGGGCCGCGCGCTGCAGCACCAATTGGCGACGCCGGCGCTGCGGCTTTACCGCACGACCGACGTGACCGGGGCGGAACTGGGCGGCGCGCTGAAGAACGTGATCGCCATCGCGGCGGGCGCGGCCATCGGGGCGGGTCTGGGCGACAGCGCCCGCGCCGCCATCATCACCCGCGGTTTCGCCGAAATGGCGCGGCTGGCGGCCCTCATGGGGGCGGAACCCGACACGCTGTCCGGCCTGTCGGGGCTGGGCGACCTGATCCTGACCGCGACCTCGGCGCAGTCGCGCAATTTCCGTTACGGGCTGGCGCTGGGGATGGGGCAGCCCTTCGACCCAGGCATCACCGTCGAAGGCGCGGCCACCGCCCGCGCCGTCACGGCCATCGCGGCGGCACGGGGGATCGAGATGCCGATCTCCTCCAACGTCGCCCGTCTTGCCGAAGGCCGCATCGGCGTTAAACAGGCGATGGAAACCCTGCTCGCCCGCCCGCTGAAGGAGGAATGATGCCCCTGTTCGCCGTGATCTGCCGGGACCGCCCCGGCCATCTGCAGACCCGCATGGACAACCGCCCGGCGCATCTGGATTACCTGCAGACCACGGCGGCCCGCGTCCGCATGGCCGGCCCCCTGATCGAGGAGGGCGAGATGCGCGGCTCGCTGATCGTGATCGAGGCGGACGATCCGGCGGTCGCGCGCGCCTGGGCCGACCTCGATCCCTACAAGGCGGCGGGCCTGTTCGATTCGGTCGAGGTGATCGAATGGAAAAAGGTCATCGGATGAACCGCTGGCTGTTCAAGTCCGAACCCGACGCGTTCGGCTGGGACGACCTGGTGGCCAGGGGCGATGCGGGCGAGGAATGGGACGGCGTGCGTAGCGCGCAGGCCCGCAACCTGATGCGCCAGATGAAGGTGGGCGACCGGGGCTTCTTCTATCATTCCAACACCGGGAAAGAAATCGTCGGCATCGTCGAGGTGATCGCCCCCGCCCATCCCGATTCGACCGCCGCCGATCCGAAATGGGAATGCGTCGATGTCCGCGCGGTCGAATCGCTGCCCCGTCCGGTGGGTCTGGCCGAAATCAAGGCCGACCCGCATCTGGCCGACATGGTTCTGGTGCGCAATTCCCGCCTGTCGGTGCAGCCGGTGACCGAATCCGAATGGAACCACATCGCCGCGCTGGCGCAGGCGGGAAAGGAATGAGCGCATGGAACTGATGATCGTCATCGCCGCGGCCATCCTGGCCTGGGTCGTGGGCGCGATCTGGTACCGGCTGGCCGACCGGATCTATGCCGACGCCTCGGCGCTGCAGGTCCGCAACATCGGCCATCCCCTGTCCAGATCGGTGACGCCCTATCTGCTGGCCGGGGTCGCGCTGGTCGCGGTGTCGGGGATGATGCGGGTGCTGTTCCTGCGGGCCGGCATCGACGGCCTGCTGCCGGGCCTGGGCTGGGGCGCGGGCGTAGGCGCCTTCATCGTGGCGCCGTGGTTCCTGATCGAGAACACCTATTCGCCCCGCCCGATGGTGATGACGCTGATCGACATGGGCTATGCGCTGCTGGCCTGCGCCGTCACCGGCGCGGTGATGGGCGCGATCTGAGCCCCTTGCGGGCGCTGCCGCGACGGGCAGCGCCGGGCGCCCATCGGGAATTGCCGCCGATCCATCCGCGCGCCTTGCCGGGCCTGCCCCGTTGCCCCCCTGTGACGGGCATCGCGCTTGCCCTTGGCGGCGGGGCTTCCTAAACCCGCCCCGACACAGGCCGGAGGATCATATGGCGCGCGGACCCAAGGTGATCGAGGATCGTCCGACCACGAAACGCATCGGCGCGCTGAAGGCGCTGTGGCCGTTCCTGCGGCCCTATCGCGCGCTGATGGGGGCCGCGCTGCTGGCGCTGGTCCTCACCGCCTCGATCAGCCTGGTGCTGCCGGTCGCGGTGCGTCGCATCGTGGACGGCTTCGCCGAAGGCGCGATGCTGCTGGACGAATATTTCGTGGCAGCCCTGCTCATCGCGGCGGCTCTGGCGGCGGGGACAGCGGTGCGTTACGCGCTGGTCACGCGGCTGGGCGAACGGGTGGTGGCCGACATCCGCCGCGCGGTGTTCGACCGCGTCATCGGCCTGTCGCCCGCGTTCTATGAACGGGTGATGACCGGGGAAATCATCAGCCGCATCACCACCGACACGACGCTGATCCTGTCGGTGATCGGCTCGTCGGTGTCGCTGGCGCTGCGGCAGGGAATGGTCGCGGTGGGCGGGTTGTTCATGCTGCTGCTGACCTCGGCCAAGCTGACGGGCCTGCTGCTGCTGCTGGTGCCGGTGGTAATCGTGCCGATCGTCGTGCTGGGCCGCCGCCTGCGGTCGCTGTCGCGCGAAAGCCAGGACTGGATCGCCGCATCGTCCGGCAGCGCGTCCGAAAGCCTGCTGGCCGCGCAGACCGTGCAGGCCTTCACCGCCGAGGAACCCACCCGCGCCGCCTTTGCCGAGGTGACCGAGAAATCCTTTGCCGCCGCGCGCCGCCGCATCGCCACGCGGGCGGTGATGACGGCGGCCGTCATCTTCCTGATCTTCGCCGGCGTGATCGGCGTGCTGTGGATCGGCGCGCGCGACGTGAGCCACGGCACCATGACCGTGGGCGAGCTGGTGCAGTTCGTGATCTATGCCATCCTCGTTGCGGGATCGGTGGGGGGCCTGACCGAACTGTGGGGTGAACTGCAGCGGACGGCGGGCGCGACCGAACGGCTGGGCGAGCTGCTGGCGACCGAGGATACGCTGACCGACCCCGCCGTTCCGGTGCCGCTGCCGCATCCCGCGCAGGGGCGGATCGACTTCGATGCCGTCACCTTCCATTACCCCTCGCGTCCCGATGTGTCGGCGCTGAACGATGTGACGCTGAACATCGCGCCGGGCGAAACCGTGGCGCTGGTGGGGCCGTCGGGGGCGGGCAAGACCACGGTCGTGCAACTGATCCAGCGGTTCTGGGATCCCGAACGCGGGACGGTGTCCATCGACGGCATCGACCTGGGCCGCATGTCCCGCGCCGATTTCCGCCGGGCCATCGCGCTGGTCCCGCAGGAGCCGGTGATCTTCGGGCCGACCGCCCGCGACAACATCCGCTTCGGCCGCCCCGAGGCGACGGATGCGGACATCGAGGCCGCCGCCCGCGCCGCCCATGCGCATGAGTTCCTGACGGCGCTGCCCGACGGCTATGACAGCTTCGTGGGCGAACGCGGGGTGATGCTGTCGGGCGGCCAGCGCCAGCGCATCGCCATCGCCCGCGCCATCCTGCGCGACGCGCCGATCCTGCTGCTGGACGAGGCGACCAGCGCCCTGGACGCCGAATCCGAACGGCTGGTGCAGGACGCCGTGGACGTTCTGGCCCGCGGCCGGACGACCATCATCGTGGCGCACCGGCTGGCGACCGTGAAAAAGGCCGACCGCATCGTCGTGATGGAGGACGGGCGCATCGTCCAGCAGGGCAGCCATGACGAACTGGTGGCGCAGGGCGGGCTTTATGCGCGCCTTGCCCGGTTGCAATTCACGGACGGCGCGGCGGTCTGACGCTCAGCGCAGCATGAACCGCATCATGCGGCGAAAGCGCGCCCCATAGGGCGGGGCCAGCAGCCCCACCCCCGACCAGCGCGACTGGATCAGCACCGGCGCCAGATGCGACATCCGCTCGAACCCCGCCTGCCCGTGATATACCCCCATCCCGCTGGCGCCCACGCCGCCAAAGGGCAGGTCGGGCTGAGCTACATGCAGCAGCGTGTCATTGACCGTGACCCCGCCCGCCACCACCGAATCAAGCAGCCGGTCGCGCGTGGCCGCATCGTCGGTAAAGGGATAGAAGGCCAGCGGCCGGGGATGCCGGGCGATCTGGGCCAAAGCGTCGTCCAGCGTGTCATAGCCGATCACCGGCAGGACCGGGCCGAAGATTTCCTGATCCGTCACCGGGCCCGCGGCATCGGTCAGGATCACCGGCGGCAGGATGCGGCGCGCGGGGTCGGGCGCGGCATCCGACAGCGCGTGCAGCGTCGCGCCCTGCGCCTGCGCCGCCGCGATCCAGCCGCTCAGCCGGTCGAACTGGGCCGCGTTGATGATGGCGCTGTAATCGGGGTTGTCCGCCAGCCGCGGATAATGCCGCCCGACCCAGGCGCGGCAGGCGGCGATGAAATCCGCCACCCGGTCGCGGGGAACCAGCGCATAGTCGGGCGCGGTGCAGGTCTGGCCCGCGTTCAGCAGCTTGCCCGTCATGATCCGCGCCGCCGCATGGTCCAGCCGCGCGTCGGGAGCGACCAGCGCGGGCGACTTGCCGCCCAGTTCCAGCGTCACCGGGGTCAGGTTTGGCGCGGCGGCCGCCATGACCTTGCGTCCGACTGCGGTCGAGCCGGTGAACAGCAGATGGTCGAAGGGCAGCGCTGTGAAGGCCCGCGCCACATCCGCGTCCCCCGTGACCACCGCGACGACCTGCGGGTCGAAATGCCGCCCCATCAGCGCGGCGAAGGTTTCGGCAAAGGCCGGCGCCAGTTCCGATGGCTTGACCATCGCCCGGTTCCCCGCCACCAGCACCGAGGTCAGCGGCCCCGCCGACAGCATCAGCGGATAGTTCCAGGGCGCCACGATCCCCACCACGCCCAGCGGCTGCGGCCGGATCATGGCGCGGGCGGGCCGGAACCACAGCCCCGTGGGCACCCGGCGCGGGCGCATCCAGCGCCGCCCGTGACGCAGCGCATGGGCAATGCCGTCCAGCACGGGAAACAGTTCGGCCAGTTCGGTCTCGGCCGCGGGACGGGTGCCGAAATCGGCGGTGATGGCGCGGGTCAGATCGGCGCGGCCGTCGCGCAAGGCGCGTGCCAGCGCGCGCAGCCGGTCTTCGCGGATGTCCCACGGCACCGCCGGTTCGGCGCGGGCGGCGCGCTGGAGCGGGTCGAAAACCGGGATCAGGTCCGGGTCTGTCATCGGGCTCTCCGGCAGGGCGGGTCTGGATAGTCTGAACCGGGGCGGCAGGGGAATCAACGTTTGGTTGCGGCGGTCGCGTCAGACCGGCGTTTCCGGGCCGGGCGGCAGGGCCGCATGGGTATCCGGGCCCGAAAGAAGCCATCTGCGGCCTTGCCGATCACGGGCCGCCGCTTGCAGTAAAAGGCCAGGTTTGGCAGGGCTGGGCCATGAGCGATCAGTTCCCCGTCACCCGTGCCTATGATTCCCGCGCGAACGCGGGCCTTCTGTCCGATGATCCCGCGCAGCGCGCGGTGCTGCCGGTGCTGGACCGGGTGGCGCTGTCCGTGTCCGATCCCCCCCCGGCTGCCGCGCGGCAGGGCTGGCTGGGGCGGCTGTTCGGGGGGGCGGAATCTCCGGCTGCGAACGGCCCGCGCGGGCTTTACCTGTGGGGCGGCGTCGGGCGGGGCAAGTCGATGCTGATGGATCTGGTGATCGAGGCCGCGCCCATTGCTGCCAAGCGGCGCGTCCATTTCCACGAATTCATGCAGGAGGTTCAGGCCGGCCTGAACGCCGCGCGTCAGGCGGGCGAACAGGATGTCGTGCGCCCCGTCGCCGAAGGCATCGCCGCCCGGACGCGCCTGTTCTGTTTCGACGAGATGCAGATCACCGACATCGCGGACGCGATGATCGTGGGGCGGCTGTTCCAGGTCCTGTTCGACCGGGGCGTCCTGGTGGTCACGACCTCGAACCGCGCGCCCGAGGATCTTTACAAGAACGGCCTGAACCGGCAGCTTTTCCTGCCCTTCATCGCGCTGATCCGGGACCGGATGGATGTCATGCACCTGGACAGCCCGCGCGACCACCGCCAGCACCGCGCCGCGGGGGGCCAGGTCTGGTTCACCCCCGCCGACGCCGTTGCGCGGGCGTCGCTGGACGACATCTGGGCGGAACTGGCCGATGGGGCTGACCCCCGGCCGCGCAAGCTGGAGGTTAAGGGCCGCATGGTCGAACTGCCCGCTGCCAGCGGGCGCATCGCGCGGGCCGGGTTCTGGGACCTGTGCGGCCGCCCGCTAGGCCCCGCCGATTTCCTGGAAATCGCGCGCAGCTTCGACGTGCTGCTGATGGACGGCATCCCCCGGCTGGGGTCGCAGAACTATGACGCGGCCAAGCGGTTCGTCACGATGGTCGATACGCTCTACGAGGCGCGCGTCCGCCTGATCGCCAGCGCCGCGGACGAGCCGGAACGGCTGTACTTCGAAGGCGAGGGCAGCTTCGAGTTCGAGCGCACCGCCTCGCGCCTGCGCGAGATGCGGGACGCGAACTGGGGGAAATAAGGAAAAGGGGCGCTGCCCCCGTCGCCCGCCGGGCCTGCCTTGCCGGAAAACGGCCCCGAATCGTTTCGGGGCGCTCGCCAGACCGGGGATATTCGGGCACCAGGGACCGGCAGGGCGCGCGGATGCAGCAAGGTGCGTCCTTGCCGCCGGCCGCACGGCGGGCCAGCTTTTGTCCTTCCATGGGCGGCATGGGAGCCGGAAAGACCAGCGCCGTCAGCCGTTGTCGCGCAGGACCCGCCCGGCCAGATACAGCGACCCGCAGATCAGGATGCGCGGCGGCGCCTCCGAACCGTGCCAGGTGGCGGCAAGC
>CALLYR010000254.1 GCA_937859005.1 uncultured Paracoccus sp.
ATCAGTTCGACGATCCATGGGCGATGCCGTTCGGGCGATCGCCAACCGGCACCGATCCGACGACTTTCTGGCGCTGCACGTCGATGGCCGAGACGCTGTCATCGGCGGTATTGGTCACGAAGACGAAGGCGCCGTCGGCCGAGACCGACACGCCATGCGCGCCGCGGCCGGTTTTGAGCGTCCTGGTCACCTGCCCCGTCGCCGTGTCGATCACCGACACCGTGTCGTTCGGTGCAGCCTCGGTCCCCTGATTGGCGACATAGACATGCTTGCCGTCGGGCGTTGCGATGAGCTGGATCGGGTTGGGCCCGACCTCGATCCTGTCCAGGACCTCGCGCGAGCTGGTGTCGATCACCGCCACGCGGTTCTCGTCGCGCAGAGAGACATAGACCCGGCTGCCGTCAGGGGTGAAGCCGACCTGGACCGGTGCGGCACCCACCGGGATGCGCGCGGCCTCGGTCAGGCCGGCCGTGCCGATGACCGAAACCGAGCCGTCCTCGACATTGGCGACGTAAAGCTCGGCCCCGTTCGGGCTGAGGCGAAGGCCGTGCGGAAAGGCGCCGGTGCCGATGCGGGCGGTGACGGCACCCCGCGCCAGATCGACGACGGCGACCTCGTTGCTGCCCGAGAGCGAGACGAAGGCGCGCCCCTGCCGGTCGGCCACGACATGCGCCGGATGCGATCCGACCTCCACCGTGGCGGCGGGCCTGGAGGGATCCTGGGGATCGAGCACCACCAGAAGGCCGGGGGCGGCGCTGCTGTCGGCATGCTCATGCCCCCCGGCCCCGTGATCGCCGGCAGCCGGGGCGCCGACCGCCAGCAGGAAGCGTCCGTCCGGCGTCAGATCGACATTATGGGGCGACACCGGCAGCGGCACCGTGGTCACGGCCCCGGTGCCCAGATCGAGGGCGCTGAGGGCGTTGCCGCCTTCGTCGGCGGACCAGACGGTCCCGCCGGTCTGGCCGAAGTCGATGGCCTGAGGGCTGCCTTTCTCCTTCAGCCAGGCCTCCATCTCGGCGATCTCGCGCTCCTGCGCCGCGATGATCTGCCCCGCCCAGGCCCTGGTCTGCGGATCGTCGCCGTATTGCTGCACGATCTTCGCCATGTCGATCGCGCCCTGATGATGCGGGATCATGCCGCGGACGAAGGCTGTGTCCGCATCATCGGCCATGACCCCTTCCATCATCGGCCCGTGCATCGCGTCCATCGCGTCCACATAGGCACGGGTGAAGCCGGGCGCGTCCCTGTCGGCCGAAGCCGTCCCGGCCGCATTCGACGCATCCGTCGCACCGTGCATCATCCCGCCCTGCATCATCTGCTGCATGGCGCTCATGCACTCGGCCGGCATGGCCTGCATCATGGTCCGGCATTGCTCCGGCATGGCCTGCATCGGCATCGCCGGCGCGGCAGGCGGTGCGGCCTGTTCCTGCGGCCGTGCCGGGTGGTGGGCGTCATGGCCGGACTGGGCCGGGGCGGCCGTGGGCAGCCCCGCCGCGAGGCCGAGGGAAAGGGCAATCGCAGTTCGTTTCATTGCTGTTCATTCCGTGTCGGGGAGAAAGCGGCGTCACGCAGTGGACGCGCAGCCCCAGGTGATCGTTGATGTCCGAAAGTGGTGCCCGGGCCTGTCGGTCGAGACGACCGGAGGGCGTAGAGCTTTCAGGCCATGAGCGCCTTCACGCAGCGGCGAATGAACGCGGCGGCCGCAGAATCCTTCCGGGCGTCCGCCCCGGGCGATCCGCCGAGACGCGGAGATGGGCCTCACCGCCGGAAGGCGGATCAGCCCGCGTGCCCTCGGGCAGAAGGGCAGTGATCGTGCAGAGCTGATGGCAGCAGTCGTCCTGAGGGCTTGGCCCGCTCCCGCCGGAGCCGTCCTGGTCCCCGGACATCGGCCGGACACAGCCAGCAGCCGCATGAGAGGGATCACCGCCCTGGTCAAGGGTGGCGGCGATGGCCGACCCGGAATGGATCATGTGCCCTGCGGGCAAGGAGCGGACGCCGGCCTGCAGAGCCAGGGGGGCGAAAGCCACGAGCAGCAATGCGGTTGCGAGCCACCTGCCCCAGCAGCCGCGAAACCTTCTGCCCTTTACCGCACCCCTGCTCATCAAGCCGTTCGCTTTCTCCCCTTGGCACCCGGTTCACACCTTCCCGCCCGAGAAGCGGGCACAGGCCGATGGTCTGGCTGCGCCATTGTCACATCACGTAATGCCGAAGGACGATACCCGAAAGCGGGCGACTTGCGACATGATGCCGCCTGCAAGCTTGCGCGCCGTTTATCGGCGGACAATATCGTTCCGTCATCACAGCCTCACCCCCCGCAGCCGCGACGCATTCGCGACGACGCTGACCGACGACAGCGCCATGGCCGCCGCGGCGATGATCGGCGACAGCAGGATGCCGAAGACCGGATACAGCACCCCGGCCGCCACCGGCACGCCGAGCGCGTTGTAGATGAAGGCAAAGAACAGGTTCTGGCGGATGTTGCCCATGACCGCCTCGGACAGCCGCCGCAAGAAGCGCTGCATCCGGGCTTGCCCGTGTGACATCCGCTCCGTCTCGCGATCCTCCGTCATGACAATCTCCTGTCCGCAGGGGAATCGCTCAGCGGACAAGGTCATCCGGAATCAACAGACGATCTTCTTCTCTTGCTGCATCGGGTGCAGTGGCAGGAAAACACCGAGAGCGCTTGGCTTGACCGCTGATCGTCGCAAGCTCGGCCACGCGCTTGCTGGTACCGTGATCGTGGAGTTCGATCAGGGCGAACTCACGATGCGGTCCCTCTCATCAGCCATCAGCCCCGTGCAGGACCGCCCGCGTGCGCGCATTTCCAGACATCATGTTGAAAGGATGGTTCATGATCCGGAAGTCATGCAATAGATATTCGTGAATGGGGCAAGCGGCACAGGTCGCTGATCCGACTGGCAGCTTCCTGTCAGCCTTGCGGCCCGTCCCCCTGTCGCGGAAGTCAGGACACAAGGCGCCGGGACAGGCGACGGCTCCTCTCGTGCTGAAGCTGCCGCCCGCAAGCTCCGGCTTGAAGAGTCGGCCCGTTTGCGACATCATTTTCAGTTAACTGCCCTGGTGACCACGGAGATCGCTGGCAATGACAGACAGGACTGTTCCAGCATCCGTCGTGATCACCTTCAGAGGTTCTTCAATATCTATCTTCGGACGATCGGAAACATGGAATCTCTGGCCTGTTGCCGCAGCTTGCAGCACCTCGGGATGACACATCGCTGACCATAGCGGAGTCTCAGATGTCACAAAACAATGCAGACGGGAATTTCCTGCTGAACTTCATCCTGCGAGGCAAGCTGGTAACCCAGATCATCGTCGGCCTCATCGCCGGGATCATCCTCGCCGCCGTGTCGCGCGACGCGGGAATGGCGGTCGGATTGCTGGGCGAGGTCTTCGTCGGCGCCCTGAAGGCCGTGGCCCCGGTCCTGGTCTTCATCCTGGTCTGCGCCGCCATCACCAATCACAAGAAGGAAAACCAGGCGCGGCTGGGTCCGGTGGTGATGCTGTACATCCTGGGCACGTTCCTTGCCGCGCTGCTGGCGGTCGTGGCGAGCTTCATGTTCCCGGTCACGATCCATCTGGACGTGAACCCCGAAAGCATGTCGCCGCCCCAGGGACTGGGCGAGGTGATCAAGAACATCCTGCTCCAGATCGTGGACAACCCGGTCAGGGCGCTCGCCAACGCCAACTATATCGGCATCCTTGCCTGGGCCATCGCGCTTGGACTGGTCCTGCGCCATGCAAGCGACATCACCAAAAGCCTCATGTCGGATCTGGAATTCGCCATCACGGTGATCGTCAAGGCCGTCATCCGCTTTGCCCCGATCGGGATCTTCGGGATCGTCGCCTCGACCATCGCCGCGACCGGCTTCGGAACGCTTGTGGGCTATGCCAACCTTCTGGCGCTGCTGCTGGGCTGCATGATCGTCATGGCCCTGGTCGTCAATCCGCTGATCGTGTTCCTGAAGATGCGCCAGAACCCCTATCCGCTGGTCTTCACCTGCCTGCGGGAATCGGGGATCACCGCCTTCTTCATGCGCAGCTCGGCCGCCAACATCCCCGTCAACATGGAACTGTGCCGGCGGATGGGACTGGACGAGGAAACCTATGCGGTGACGATCCCGATCGGCGCCACGGTCAACATGGCCGGCGCCGCCATCACGATCACGGTGATGACGCTGGCCGCGGTGAACACCCTGGGCATCCCCGTGGACTTCTTCACGGCCCTGCTTCTCAGCATCGTCGCCGCCGTCGCCGCCGCCGGCGCGTCCGGGGTGGCGGGCGGCTCGCTGCTGCTGATCCCGATGGCTGCGAGCCTGTTCGGCATCGACAACGCCACGGCCATGCAGGTGGTCAGCGTCGGCTTCATCATCGGCGTCCTGCAGGATTCGGCCGAGACCGCGCTGAACTCGTCCACGGACGTGCTGTTCACCGCCGCGGGCTCCTACAAGCCGGGCGACCCCTATCCGCGCAAGCTGCCGCGCGAAGCGGTGCCCCTGGAAGTTGCCGAGTAAATCATTCCGCCTGCCACTCCGGTGCAGAACCATGAGAAAGCCACCGCAGCATTCGGCGGTGGCTTTTTCCGTTTCCGGTCCGGGAAGGCCGGGCGGCCCCCTTCAGTCCCAGTTCAGGATCACCTTGCCGGACTGGCCCGAATTCATGGCGTCGAAGCCCTTCTGGAAGTCGTCGATGCCGAAATGGTGCGTGATGACCGGGCTCACGTCCAGGCCCGACTGGATGAGGCTGGCCATCTTGTACCAGGTCTCGAACATCTCGCGGCCATAGATGCCCTTGATCGTCAGGCCCTTGAAGATGATCGGATTCCAGTCAAGCTGCATGGGACCCGGCGGAATGCCCAGCATGGCGATCTTGCCGCCGTTGTTGATGACATCCAGCATGGTATAGATCGCGGCCTTCGCGCCCGACATCTCCAGCACCACGTCGAAGCCCTCCACCATGCCGATCTCGGCCATGACGTCCTCAAGCTTCTCCTTCGCGACATTGACGGTGCGGGTCGCGCCCATCTTCGCGGCCAGGTCCAGCCGGTAGTCGTTCATGTCGGTCACGACCACGTGGCGCGCGCCGATATGGCGCACGATCGCCGCGGCCATGATGCCGATGGGCCCCGCGCCCGTGATCAGCACGTCCTCGCCGGTGACGTCGAAGGACAGCGCCGTGTGCACGGCATTGCCGAGAGGGTCGAAGATCGACGCCAGGTCGTCCGAAATATCATCCGGCAGCTTGAAGACGTTGAATGCAGGGAGAGAGAGGTATTCGGCGAACGAGCCCTGGCGGTTGACGCCCACCCCCACGGTGTTGCGGCACAGATGCCGCTTGCCCGCCCGGCAGTTGCGGCAATGGCCGCAGGTGATGTGCCCCTCGCCCGACACCCGGTCGCCGATCTTGAGGCCCCTCACCTCCGAGCCCATCTCGACGATCTCGCCCGCGTATTCGTGCCCGACCACCATGGGAACCGGGATGGTCGAGGCTGCCCATTCGTCCCAGTTGTAGATATGCATGTCCGTGCCGCAGATCGACGAGCGCCTGATCTTGATGAGCACGTCGTTGGGGCCGATCTCGGGCACTTCGACCGAGGTCTGCCAGATGCCCTTGCCGGACTCGAGTTTTGAAAGCGCCTTCATGGTCATTCTCCGATGACTCCCAGCTTGCGGCCGACCCGCCTGAAGGCGGCGACGGCGGTATCGATCTGTTCCGTCGTGTGGGCGGCGCTGATCTGCGTGCGGATGCGCGCCTTGCCCATGGGAACCACGGGATAGGAAAAGCCGATCACATAGATCCCTTCCTTCAGCAGTTCGTCGGCGAATTCCCCGGCAAGGCGGGCGTCGCCCAGCATCACCGGGATGATCGCATGATCGGCCCCGGCCAGTTCGAACCCGGCCGCCGCCATCTGTTCGCGGAAACGCGCGACGTTGTTCCACAGCCGTTCGCGCAACTCGTGGCCCTGTTCGACCTTGTCGATCGCCGTCAGTGTGGCCGAGACGATGGCGGGCGCCAGCGCGTTCGAGAACAGATAGGGGCGCGACCGCTGCCGCAGCCATTCGACGATCGGCCCGCGCGCCGCCGTGACCCCACCCGAGGCCCCGCCGAGCGCCTTGCCGAAGGTGGTGGTGACGATGTCCACCCGCTCGATCACGTTGTGATGTTCATGCGTGCCGCGGCCATGCGACCCCATGAAGCCGGTGGCGTGGGAATCGTCCACCATGACCATCGCGCCGTAACGGTCGGCCAGGTCGCAGATGCCGGGCAGATCGGCGATCACGCCGTCCATCGAAAACACGCCATCCGTCGCGATCAGCTTGAAACGCGCGCCCGCCTCGTCGGCGGCCTTGAGCTGCGCCTCGAGGTCGGCCATGTCATTGTTGGCATAGCGATAGCGTGCGGCCTTGCAAAGGCGCACACCGTCGATGATCGACGCGTGGTTGAGCGCGTCCGAGATCACCGCATCCTCGGGGCCGAGCAGGGTTTCGAACAGCCCCGTATTCGCATCGAAACAGGACGAATACAGAATGGCATCGTCCATCCCCAGAAACTCGGCCAGCCGCTTTTCCAGCTTGTGATGCGTGCTGTTGGTGCCGCAGATGAAGCGGACCGACGCCATGCCGAATCCATCCTCGTCCAGGCCCTTCCGCGCCGCCGCGATCAGATCGGCATCATCCGCCAGCCCGAGATAGTTGTTGGCGCAGAAGTTGAGGACCTCGCCCTGCGCGACCTCGATGGCGGACCCCTGCGGCGAAAGCAGTTCCCGTTCGCGCTTGTAGAGCCCTTCATTGTGCAGCTCTTTCAACTGCTGGTCGAGATGGTCCCTGAATCCATTCAGCATGTCAAAATCCCACTCATTGACTGTACGGTCGATCCTGTCGGCTCGGTCAGGCCCGCTTGATCAGGTCGTGCCATGCGCAGGACACTTCTCGGACACGAAAGATCAACGCTTTCCCGCATGTTTCTTATTAGCATCGACGGGCAGGATCCGGTAGGGCGCATAAGCGCATCAAGGGCCTGTGCCGGGCAGCCTCATGAGGTTCTGATAACGGGTTGGGTAGCCCCTCCTGACGGCACTCGTGCCCTTGTGGTCCGGACAGGATCAGGGGGATTGAGCCATGAAGGAAGTCTCGATCATCGGCGTTGACCTGGCCCGGGCAGGTCTTTCAACTCCATGGAGCGACGGCCGAGGGAGAGGTCGTGTTTCGCAAGAAGCTGCCGCGTAAACACTTCCTGGCGTTCATGCAGGCCCACCTCGGCTGCCAGGTTGCAATGGAGGTCTGCGCCACGGCGCGCCATTGGGCTCGAACACTGGCGGATCTGGGCCATGAGGTGCGGCTGATCGCGCCGAAGTTCGTCAAGCCTTACTGAAGAACCAGAAGAACGACATGGCGGACGCCGAAGCGATCGTGGAGGCGGCTTTGCGCCCGACAAGGCGCTTCGTCCCGGTGAAGACTGAAGAGGCCCAGGCTGCGGCGATGGTCTTCCGGGTGCGCGAGTTGCTGATCGGGCAGCGCACGCAAGCGATCAATGCCCTGCGCGGTCACCTGGCCGAGTTCGGGCAGATCGTTCCGCAAGGAGCGGCCAACGCCGCGCGCCTGACCGCGATCGTGGAAGATCCGATGGCGCCCCGCCTGCCGATGCCATCCCTATGCTGAAGGTGCTCGTCGCGGCGCTCCTCCCTCTCGAGGCAGAAATCGCCAGGCTCGATGCCGAGATCGCACGGCGAGCGAAGGAGAACGACGTCGCCCGGCGGCTGATGACGGTGCCCGGCATCGGTCCGCTGATCGCCACGGCCATCGCGGCTCTGGCTCCAGCGCCCGAGACGTTCCGCCGGGCACGCGATTTTGCCGCGTGGCCGGGTCTGGTGCCGAAGCAGCATCCAACCGGCGGCAAGCAACGGCTCGGGGCCAGCATGCCACAAAGGCGCCCATACGCTCATTCATGATCCGGGTCAGGAAATGGTTGAAGGCAAGGGATTCCCGGCGCAGCGTCTCGAAGGGCTTGGCGGCGACCAGGCAGATGCGCGCGGCTGTCAGCGCGCGCAGGTCATAGCGGCGCATCTCGGCCTTGAGCAGCGGTCCCTCGGCGCCCATTCCTGTTGCCGCAGGCAGTAAAGGGTCGTCTCGGCGCCATCCGCCCCGACCACATACATCTGCAACAGCCCCCGCATCAGGCCATACCATCGCGTGCCGGGCTCGCCCGCCCGTGCGATGATGGTGCCATGGCAGTATCGAACATCAGGGTCTGAAAGCCTTGCGGCAGTTCCAGAAACCAGGGCCACTTCTGCAGGAAGGCGGTCATCTTGTCCGATCCGCCCGTTCCCGCCGAGGTCATCTTATCGATGCATCTTGATAGGAACGGCGATCACGCAACGGTCCAGTCTTCAAGCTGCAGCCCGGCGACGCGAGAGAACTCGCCCGTGTTGTTCGTCACCAGCGGCAGCCCGCGCGCTCGTGCCTGCCCGGCGATCAGCACGTCAGAGGGGCCGATGGGCATGCCTTGCCGCGCAAGCTCTGCCCGGATTTCTCCCGCCATACGCGCATCTTCGCGCTCGAAGTCGAGAATGGGGAGATCAGCGAAAAGAAGCCGGAGTGTCTCGAGATTGAAGGCGGCCCTCTGGCTGCGGCAGGCCCCATACCAGAGCTCATGCGCCACGATCGAGGAGATGGCGAGCGAGCCCGGCGTGGAAGCTTCGACCCTTGCAAGCAGTTCGGCCGAGGGGCGGCCGACGAGAGCGATCACGGCATGGGTGTCGAGAAGGTGCCGGATCATGAGAAAAGCCGGTCAAGCCCCGGACGCTGCTGCTCGGCGGGCTGATCGCGGCCACTGTCCGGGAAATCCTCGCTGCAGCCGCGTGCGACGGCCGCCCGCAGCGAGGCCCACCGCTGTCCTTCCGCGGGCTTCGGGCGCAGGATCAAAGCATCGCCCTCGCGTGAGATCTCGACCTCGCTGACCTCAAGGCGGAAGTCCTTCGGCAGCCGGACAGCCTGGGAGTTTCCCGAGCGGAACGCCTTGGCAATTTGGGCCATGACGGCCTTCTGTATATATTATCAGGTATATACGGCAGAGAGGTCGTTGGAACAAGACCGTTCCCTTAGGGCACATGCCCCCTCCTGCGCTTCGCTCTCGGCAGAATCAAGAAGACAGCCTCTGCGTCGTCGGGCTCATCGAACCAGTCGGTCCGGCTGCGGCCCGAGTGACCTGCCACTGGCTTTTTCGTCCCCCTGCGCTTGGAGTCTGCCCTGGGTTGCCCTGCCTGCCAGCCCTGGACCCCCCGCGGCCGGAGTTTTCGGGCTTTGTCCCGACGGCGGGCGGGTGAAGCCGTCGGGAAATGCAGTGCGTTCGCGATGTTGCAGTCGATGGCGCTGTGGGGTCAGTCATCGTTGCAGGGTCTTCGCCAGTCCTTCAGCCTTTCGGCTGTCTCGGCAAGGCTCATGAACCCG
>CALLYR010000255.1 GCA_937859005.1 uncultured Paracoccus sp.
GGACCCAGGAACGCCTTGCCATCGCGGAAGAACAGGGGGATGCGGCTTTCGCCTGGCGCGGGGTCCGAGGGCGGGGCGATGCCCTCGGGCAGCGGCGCATTTGCCGCCGCCGTCATCGCGGTTCCGGTCAGGACGGCGGCGCCCTCGGGGATCAGCCCCAGATCGGCCACGGTCCGCGCAAGGGCCGCAGGGTCGGCCGTATGGACGAACAGCGCCCCCTGCATCCGGCCCTGCGCATCCGGCTCGACCAGTCCCGCGACGCGCAGGGACAGATCGCCAAGCCGCAGGGTCAGGCCCTCGGCCCCGATTCCCGCAAGCTGCGGAGGCGTCCCGCCCCGCAGCGTGCCCCGCGTCAGCGCCCCGGTCAGATAAAGCCGCAGATCCCCCTGTGCCGACAGCGCCAGCGCGGACGGCAGGCCGGCAAGCGCGCCCGGCGTCAGATCCTGCACCTGGACCGAGACGCGGTAACTGGCCCGTGCCTGCTGCGGCGCGCCCGCGCCCAAGGGAACCAGTTGCGCCCGCAGGTCCAGCCCGCCCAGCAGCGGCTGTCCATCCAGCGCCGCTGCCCCGCTGACCACCGCGGCCTGCGTCGGGCCCATGCCGTTTGCGGGCGACAGCCGCAGCATCAGCCGCGCATCCTCGGCCGCAAGCTGGCGTTCGCGGCCCATGACCGGCACCCTCATGTCCGGCGGCAGCGACAGATGGAAGGTCGTGGGCGAGGTGGGCGCGGCCCAGAACTCGGCCTCGGGCAGGCTGACGCGGCCTTGGGGCGTGTCCAGTGCGACCTGTTCCAGATGCAGGCCGATCCGGTCTGCCTCGCGCAGGGGCGCGACGGCGTCGGCCTGAACCCGCGGATCGGCGGCAATCATCCGGCCCGCCTGCCGGGCCAGCAGGGTTTCGCCCCCCAGCCATGCGCCGGCGACGGCCGCGGCCAGGACCAGGATCAGCAGGATCAAAAGGCGCATCTGCGGGGTTTTCCGTGCGGTGGCGGGTTGGCAGGAACGGTCCTGCGGGACTAACCTGCGCAGCCGAGGAAGGGCAAGCGATGGATGACGGACACTGGGTCTTTGCCTATGGCTCGCTGATGTGGGCGCCGGATTTTCCGGTGGCGGAACGGGTGATCGCGCAGGCCGAAGGGTGGCGGCGCAGCTTCTGCCTGCGCTCGATCATCTATCGCGGGACCGCGGACCGGCCGGGGCTGGTGCTGGGGCTGGACCGGGCGCCCGGCGATGTCTGCACCGGCCTTGCGCTGCGGGTCGATGACGCCCTGTGGCCCCAGGTCGTGGCGGGCTTGCGCGAGCGCGAACTGGTGACCAGCGCCTATGCCGAGGCGCTGCTGCCGCTGGCGCTGGCCGACGGGCGGCGGGTGGCGGCGCTGGCCTATGTGATGCGCCACGACCACTGGCAGTATGCGGGCGGGCTGCCCGCCTGCGAACAGGCATCGATCATCGCCGCGGCGCGGGGGGGGCGGGGACCGAACGCTGACTATCTGTTCAATACCGTGGCCCATCTGGCCGAACTGGGCATCGCCGACCCCGAGCTTGAGGATCTGGCCCGGCAGGTGCGCGGGATGACTGCGGCCTAGCGGTTCGCAACCAGCGTGTATTCGTCGGGAAAGCGGGCCAGATAATCCAGCATCGGCCCCGCCGCGCGCCACTGGCCCCGCAATGTCCATCCCAGGCGCTGCCGCGCAGGCCAGTGCCGTGCGCGCAGGTCGTCCGCGGTATCCGGCGCGGCATCCGCATAAAGGCTGCGCCACCGCATCGGCACGATCCCGGCCGACCGCGCGAGCCATGGCTTTTCGGGGCCGATGAAATGGACCATGCACGGGTCCGCCATCGCCGTCAGATGGGCGGATGCCCAGGTGAACTGCCAGTTCCACAGCGGGCTGATTTCCGCCCAGTCCCCGTGCAGGACCCCGTTCACCAGCGCCTGATCGCGCCCCAGCCCCGCCAGATGCCGCCGGGCAAAGGCCGCACAACGCGCGGACAGGTCCTGCGCGGTCCAGGCCTCGGTGTCGATCATCACCACGCCCGCGTTCAGATAGGGGGCGGCGGGCCAGCCCAGCGTGCGGAACTCGGCCATCTGCTTGCGCGGGTGGCGCCACTGGCGGTTGTCGCGGACCGCCGCGACCGCATGATTGCCCATGTCGGCCGCAAGCAGCCGCCCCGGATCGCCGCGTTCGAACAGGATATCGGCGTCCAGCACGAGGATGCGCCGCCAAAGCCCGCGCAGCGCCCCGGCCAGGAACACGTCCATATAGGTCGCCAACGACCGCCGCGCGTCCAGCGGCAGCGAGGATTCCAGCGCGTCGTCGCGCGCCGCCACATGGCCCGCGCCCGCGGCGACGAGATCGGGGGGCAGGTCCAGCGGCTCGGGCGAGCCGATCAGGACATCGAATCCGCGCCCCGGCACCGCCGCAAGCTGGCGCGCAAGAACGGCGGCAAAGGGCAGGTAATTGCGGTCGCAGCCCACGATCACGGCATGATCGGCAGAGGGGGCCAGGGTGAGGACGGGATGTGAACGGGACGCCATGCCGCCATGGTGTCAACGGACCAGGCGGTTTTGCAAGCAGGGCGCGGAACC
>CALLYR010000256.1 GCA_937859005.1 uncultured Paracoccus sp.
GCTGAACTGCTGGCCGACCTCCTCCAGCGTGTGGTCGGTGTTCATCCCGATGCCGAAACGCATCCGCAGGACCCGTTCCTCGCGCGGGGTCAGGGACGACAGAACCCGCGTGGTCGTTTCCTTCAGGTTTTCCTGAATGGCGCTGTCCAGCGGCAGGACCGCGTTCTTGTCCTCGATGAAATCGCCAAGCTGGCTGTCCTCCTCGTCCCCGATCGGGGTTTCGAGGCTGATCGGTTCCTTGGCGATCTTCATCACCTTGCGGACCTTCTCCAGCGGCATCTGCAGCTTTTCGGCCAGTTCCTCGGGCGTCGGTTCCCGGCCGATCTCGTGCAGCATCTGGCGGCCGGTGCGGACCAACTTGTTGATCGTCTCGATCATGTGGACCGGGATGCGGATGGTCCGCGCCTGATCCGCGATGGACCGGGTGATCGCCTGCCGGATCCACCAGGTCGCATAGGTCGAGAACTTGTAGCCGCGCCGATACTCGAACTTGTCCACGGCCTTCATCAGGCCGATGTTGCCTTCCTGAATCAGATCCAGGAACTGCAGCCCGCGGTTCGTGTATTTCTTGGCGATCGAGATCACCAGCCGCAGGTTGGCCTCGACCATTTCCTTCTTGGCCTGACGCGCCTCTTTCTCGCCGCGCTGGACCTGGTTCACGATCCGGCGGAACTCCTCGATGTCCACGCCGACATGCTGGCCGACCATCGCCATCTCGCCGCGCAGGGTTTCCACCTGACCGCGCGACCGCTCGAACAGCGCCTGCCAGCCGCGGCCCTTGTTCTGGGTCATGCGGTCGGCCCAGGCCGGATCCAGCTCGCTGCCGCGATAGGCGTCGATGAACTCGCGCCGGTTGATGCGGGCGGCGTCGGCCAGCTTGACCATGCCCGAATCGATGGTCACGATCCGGCGGTTGATGCCATAGATCTGATCGACCAGCGCCTCGATGCGGTTGTTGTGCAGGTGCAGTTCGTTGACCAGCGCCACGATCTCGCTGCGCAGCTTCTGATAGGCGGCCTCTTCGGTTGCGGAAAAGCTGCCGTCCTCGTTCAGCGTGGCCGACATGCGGCTGTCCTGCATGTGGGCAAGCTGTTCGTAATCGCGCGCGATCGCTTCCAGCGTTTCCAGGACACGGGGCTTCAGGCTGGCCTCCATCGCGGCCAGCGACAGGTTCTGCCCGTCGTCCTCGTCGTCCTCGTCCTCGGACTGGCGCAGGGGGTTGCCGTCGGCATCCACCTCGTCGTCCGCCCATTCCTTGGCCCGCTTGGACTGGTCGTCGCCAAGCGGCAGATCGACGGGCAGAACCTCGTCCTCGTCCTCGCCCATGGACCGGCCGAAGGTCGTCTCCAGGTCGATCACGTCACGCAGCAGGATGTCCTCGTTCAGAAGCTCCTGCCGCCACATGGTGATGGCCTTGAAGGTCAGCGGGCTTTCGCACAGTCCCGCGATCATCGTGTTGCGCCCGGCCTCGATGCGCTTGGCGATGGCGATCTCGCCCTCGCGCGACAGCAGTTCCACGGAACCCATCTCGCGCAGATACATCCGCACCGGGTCATCGGTGCGGTCCAGCTTTTCGGTCTCGGTCGCCGCGACCGCGATCTCGCGGCTGGTCGAGGCGGGGACGACCGCGCCCGCAGCCTCGGGCTCCTCGGCCTCGTCGTCCTCGATGACATTGATGCCCATTTCGGACAGCATCGACATCACGTCCTCGATCTGTTCCGAGGACGCGTGTTCGGGCGGCAGGGCGGCGTTCAGCTGGTCATAGGTGATATAGCCGCGTTCCCGCGCCTCGGCGATCATGCGCTTGACGGCCGCCTGGCTCATGTCCAGCGAATGCTCGTCGTCCTTGGCGTCCGGCTTGTCGTCGTCCTTGGCCATGGGGCAGTCCTTCTGCAGGTGATTCGCACCAGGAGCGAATCGGGCCGGTCATTCCGGCGTTTCTAGCGAAACCGGGATATCCGGTCAAAGGTGGGGCGGCTGATTCGCCGCAGGTGATTCGCGCCGCAGTCCCGCACTGGCAGTCGGGGCTCAGCGTTTGCGGTTGCGCATCAGCGCCTCGGCCTGCGCCTTGATGGCCGCGAACTGGTCGGCCAACGCACGCTGGTCGCCCACCACGCCGCTGTCGTTCCCCATATCAGGGTGATCGGCTTGCTGGCGGGCGCGGGCGGACTGCGCCACGCGCCAGGTCAGCCCTTCGTCCGTCAGCCCTTCGATCTCGCGCTCGGCACGGGCGATCTCGTCGCGGGCGACGCGATGCGCCTCGATCCGGTCCAGCGCGTTCATCAAAAGCTGTTCGGCCGATTCGGCTCCTGCCGGACGGGCAATCGCCGGGGTGGCGCGGACATGGGGATCGGCCATGATCGCGTCAAGGGCGGCACGTCCCTGCCGCGATTCGGTCCCGGCCAGCAGATCGTGAACCAGCGCCGCGCGGCCGGCATCCTGCGGTTCCAGCCGGTCCAGCCGCGATTCGATCCGCGAAACCAGTTCGGGATAGGTGGCGCACAGCGCAAGGATCATCGCCTCGATCAACGCCCCGCCCGGGTCGCTGGCGACCAGCGTCGAGGCGCGGGTCTGCGGCGCAGGGGGCCCGGGGGCGTCGCGGCGGGCGAAGCGGCCGCGCTCGTTGCGCGCCGGTGCAAACAGCGCCCAGCGCTTGCGCTTGATTTCGGTCGTGTAATGATCGCGCGTGCCGGCGTCGGGGATGCGCGCGATGCTGTCCGCCAGGACCTTGTCCAGCGCCGCCCGGCGTTCGGGGCTGTCGAAGACGCGGCCCTCGGTTTCGCGCTGCCACAGCAGATCGGCCAGCGGCTGCGCCCGCTCCAGCACCGCGCGCACCGCGCCTGTGCCGCCCGCGCGGATCAGGTCGTCCGGGTCCT
>CALLYR010000257.1 GCA_937859005.1 uncultured Paracoccus sp.
GTTTGCGTCACGCAGGCGATGGACCTTGCCCCCGTCCTGTTCGCGCCCGAAGCCTATGCCGAATGGCGCGAGCAGATCGAGGCCGCGCCCGAACTGATGTTCCCGCCGATCCTCGACCGGTTCCGCGGCGGCAAGGCGGTCGGCGCGCCCGATTACATCGCGGGCTGGGACCGGCTGCACCGGCTGCGCGCCGAATGGGCCGATGCGGCTGCGGGATTTGACGCCGTGCTGCTGCCGACGGTCCCGATCCTTCCGCCCGAGGCCGCCCGGCTGGAAGCGGACGCCGATTTCTTTGCCGCCGAGAACCTGCTGACCCTGCGCAACACCCGGATCGGCAATCTGCTGGGCTTGCCTGCGATCACCCTGCCAACCCTGCGTCCGGCCTGCGGGATCATGCTGATGGGCCGCGCAGGGACGGACCGCGCATTGCTGCGCACCGCCGCCGCGGCCGGGACGGCGCTGGCGCGGACGCCTGCCTGAACCGCGACCGGACGGCGGCTTTCGCCGGGCTTTGGCTGGACGCATCCGGGCTTTGCCGATAGTCTGCGTGCAAACGGGACGGCACGATCCCGTAAAGCGAGGCAGCCATGGCATCCCCCGAGCGGTTCTCGAACCTGCCGGAATACGCGTTTCCGCGCCTGCGGCGGCTTCTGGCCGACGTGACCCCCGGTCCCGATCCGGTGGTGATGACCATTGGCGAGCCGCGCCATGCGATTCCCGATTTCGTGGCCCCGATCCTGGCCCGCTCGATCAACGAACTGGGCAAATATCCCCCGAACGAGGGCACGCCCGAACTGCTGGCGGCGATTTCCGGCTGGCTGGGCCGCCGCCACGGGATCGAGGTCGCCCCCGACCGCATCACCGCGCTGAACGGCACGCGCGAGGGATTGTTCAACGCGGCCCTGGCACTTGCCCCGGAAACCAAGAACGGCGGGCGGCCCAATGTGCTGATGCCCAACCCGTTCTATCAGGTCTATGCGGTGGCGGCCGCGGCGGTGGGGGCGGCGCCGGTATTCGCGCCCGCGACGGCGGAAACAGACCACCTGCCCGATTTCGCCGGGCTGGATGCCGCCGCGCTGGATGCGGCCACGCTGTGCTATCTGTGTTCGCCCGCCAACCCGCAAGGGGCGGTGGCCGACCGCGATTATCTGGAGAAGCTGATCCTTCTGGCCGAGCGGCACGATTTCCTGATCTTCGCCGACGAATGCTATTCTGAAATCTGGCGCGACGCGCCGCCCCCCGGCGCGCTGGCCGTGGCCGAATCGATGGGGCTGGCCGACCGGGTGCTGATGTTCAATTCGCTGTCCAAGCGGTCGAACCTGCCGGGGCTGCGGTCCGGCTTTGCCGCAGGCCCGCGCGACGCGATCGCGCGATACCGGGTGCTGCGGTCCTATGCCGGCGCCCCGATGCCGCTGCCCAACCAGCGCGTCAGCGAGGCCGCCTGGGCCGAGGAAACCCATGTCGCCGCCAACCGCGCGCTTTATCAGGACAAATACGCCGTCGCCGACCGCATCCTCGGCAATGTCCCCGGCTATCTGCCCCCGGCGGGCGGGTTCTTCCTGTGGCTGCCGGTTGAGGATGGCGAGGCTGCGGCCCGCCGGCTGTGGGGAAAGGCGGGCGTGCAGGTGCTGCCGGGGGCGTATCTCGCGCGCGACGTGGACGGCGCCAATCCGGGCAAGGGTTACATCCGCGTGGCGCTGGTCGGGCCTGCGGCCGAGACCGAAGACGCGCTGACGCGCATCCGCGACTGTCTGTACCAGGAGGGTTGAGAGGCATGGCGAGCTGGCACGCGAAACACCGCGACCCCCTGTTCGACCAGCCGACCCAGGCCGCGCTGGAACGGCGCGGCAAGGAACTGCTGGGCGCGGGCTTCGTCGTTCTGGGCATCATCGTCGCGATGATGCTGCTGAGCTATTCCCCCGACGATCCGGGCATCGGCACCGCAACCGACCAGCCGGCGCAGAACCTGCTGGGCCGCGTGGGCGCCTATGCGGCCTCGGCGCTGTTCATGATCACCGGCCATGGCAGCCTGGTGCTGGCGCTGTCGGCCCTTGTCTGGGGCCTGCGACTGATGCTGCACCGGGGCGAAGAGCGGCTGATGCGCGGCGTCTTCACGCCCTTGGCGATGGTGCTGGTGTCGGTCCATGCGGCCTCGCTGGTGCCGCCGCCCGGCTGGACGCAAAGCTTCGGCCTGGGCGGGCATCTGGGCGACATGCTGATGGGGGGGGTGCTGGGGCTGATGCCGATGCCCGCCCCCATCACGCTGAAGGTCGTGGCGTTCCTGACCGCCCTCGGGAGCGTGGCGCTCTGCGCCTTCGTGCTGGGATTCGACCGGCGGGAACTGATGGGGGTGGGCCGCTTCCTGGCGACGGGGCTGGCCATCGCCTAT
>CALLYR010000258.1 GCA_937859005.1 uncultured Paracoccus sp.
ATGTCATCCCCGTCCCGGTCGAGGACCAGGCGGCGGGCGTGATCCGGCAGGGCTGCCCACTTGTAAAGAGTTGATGCCGCCAGTCCTTCGGCTGGTTGCAAAGGAAGACAGACGGTTGCCGATTGCCTGCCGGGCCTGCAAGGCGCGTTTTCACTCAGCGTCGGACAGATGGATCTGATCCCGCCGGGTGGAATGCGGACCTGCATGGCGATTGCGCGCTGGACACGCATGTTCGGGGAGCCGGGCTTGCATGACATCCGCGCCGCAGACCCGATGCAGGTCGCAGCCGCATCGGCCCTGACTTTCGGGGGTGCGGGCGCGCTGCCCCTGCCGGGGGCAATGCCGGCGGCCGAAGGCTGCTGCTTGCGGTGGTGCTGAGGGTCACATTGCTGGGGCACCGGGGACAGTGGATGCGCCGCTGGTCCGGGCTGTCGCATGTGTGATCCGGGGGGGCGGCTTTGCCATGGCGGTGACGGCAGGCATCGGGCATCTTTTCGGCATTGCTGCCTGAGAGGCCCCCGATGCTGCGCCCGATCCTGCTGACCCTCGCCCTTGCCTGCGCGACGCCTGCGCTTGCCACGCCCGAATATGTCCTGCCGACGCTGTTCGACGTGACCGGCGTTGCCGCGAACGATATGCTGAACATCCGCGAACGGCCCGATGCCTCGTCCCCGGTGATCGGAACGCTGCCCCCCGGCGCCAGGGGCATCGAGGTCGTGGCCGAGCGCAAGGGCTGGGCGCAGGTCAACACGCGCGAAAGGTCGGGCTGGGTCAATGCGCGCTTTCTGATGTATCGCACCGATGTGTGGGAACCGGGCAAGCTGCCGGCAAGCCTGCGCTGTTCGGGGACCGAACCCTTCTGGGGGCTGTCGCAGGCGGCGGGCGGCATGGCCTTCAGCACGCCCGAGGGGGGCGACCGGGCGATGGAACTGCGCAAGGTGATGGACGACGGGCGTTTCCGCAGCCCGGTGCGCGGGCTGATCGCGGGCGATGCGCGCGGACGCCTGACGGCCGTGATCCGCCCCGAACAGTGCAGCGACGGGATGTCGGACCGCGCCTATGGGATGAGCGCGACGCTGATCCTGGATGGCTCGGGGCAGGTATCCCGGATGCTGATGGGCTGCTGCACCATCGGGCAGTGACGGTGCTCAGGGCCGGGACGTTTCCCGCGCCAGCAGCGCGGCCAGCCCGCTGCGGTAATCGGGATGGATCAGCGTGATGTTCAGGTCGCGCTTGATCCGGTCGTTCCGCACCCGCTTGCTTTCGGCATAAAAGCTGCGCGCCATCGGAGTCATCTGAGCGGTGGCGAAATCCTCGGCCGGGGGCAGGGGCAGGCCGCACAGTTGCGCGGCATGGGCCAGCACGTCCTCGGGCGGGGCGGGGTCGTCGTCGCAGACGTTATAGATTGCGCCGGGATGGGGATGTGCAAGGGAGGCGGCAAGAACCTGCGCGATATCCTCGGCATGGATGCGGGAAAACACCTGTCCCGGCTTGACGATGCGCCGGGCGGTGCCGTTCCTGACCTTCTCGAACGGGCCGCGTCCGGGGCCATAGATCCCCGCGAGGCGGAAGATATGCAGCGGCAGGTCATGGCTTGCTGCCAGCGCGCGCCATGCGGCTTCGGCCGCCACCCGTTCGTGCCCGCGCCGGGTGGCGGGGGACAGGACGGAATCTTCATCCACCCAGGCCCCCTGACGGTCGCCATAGACCCCGGTGGTGGACAGATAACCCAGCCAGCGCGCCGGACTGGCGGCGATGGCCTCGGCAAAGTCGCGCAGGGCCGGATCGCCGTCCGGGCCGGGGGCGGCGCTGACCAGAATCGCGTCGGCGCGGGCAAGTTCCGCGCGCACGGCATCTTCCTCGCCGGGCCAGCGCAGGTGGACGGCACCGGCGGCGGCCACGCGGGCCGGATCGTCGCGCGTCGTGCCGGTGACGGTCCAGCCCTGCGGCACCAGCCGCCGGGTCAGGAAACCGGCCGAATAGCCGTGGCCCAGAACGACCAGCCTCATGCGGTGTCCGTTCGCAGCAATCCCATCACCTCGGCCCCGATGCCGAATGAGCGCAGCCGCGCATCCGGGTCCCAGATGTTGCCGGTCAGGATCAGTTCCTCGGGCTTGTAGCGTTCGACCAGCGCGCCGAGCTGCGCCCTGACGGTATCCGGCCCGCCCACGGCGCTGATGCGCAGCATGGATTCGACCATCGACTGGTATTGCGCAGGGACCACCTGGTCCAGATCGTCCACCGGCGCGGGCAGCTTGCCGGGCGATCCGCTGCGCAGGCGGTAAAAGCTGATCTGCTGGCTGGTGCGCAGCTTGCGCGCGGCCTCGTCGGTGTCGGCGGCGATCAGGTTCGCGGCCAGCATGAAGCGCGGCGCATCCCCCCACGGGCCGGGCTGGAACCGCTGCCGATACAGCGCCACCGCCTGATCCAGATCGTTTGGCGCGAAATGCGAGGCAAAGGCGTAGGGAAGCCCCAGCGCCGCGGCAAGGCTTGCGCCGTAAAGCGACGACCCCAGAATCCAGACCGGCACGTTCGTGCCCTGCCCCGGATGGGCTGCGACCGCCGCGCCGGGCCGTTCCGGCCCCAGATAGGCCAGCAGTTCGATCACGTCGTTGGGGAAATCGTCATTGCGCGACATGCCGCGGCGCAGCGCGTGCATCACGGCCCCGTCGCCCCCCGGCGCGCGCCCCAGCCCCAGGTCGATCCGCGGCCCGTGGATCGTGGCAAGCGTGCCGAATGCCTCGGCCACGGCCAGCGGCGCATGGTTGGGCAGCATGATGCCGCCCGCGCCGACGCGGATGGTTTTCGTGTGGTCGGCCACATGGCCGATCAGCACTGCGGTCGCGGCGCTGGCGATGCCGGGCATGTTGTGGTGTTCGGCCAGCCAGAAGCGCTTGTAGCCCTGCGCCTCGGCCGCCTGCGCCAGCCGCACGCCTGCTGCAATGGCCGCGCGCGCGTCCGAGCCTTCGGGCACGGGGGCCAGATCGAGAATGGAAATGTCCATGCCCCACAAGATAGGCGCGGGGCGGCTGTCTTGCCAGTGTCGGATACCCCCGCCACTATGCCCCAAAGGAGAGATCCGATGGACAGCGACGTCCGGCTGCTGCCGGTTGAGACCCCGCCCGCGGCCAAGCGCGACTATTTCGACGACCCCGCTGCTGCTGTGGCGCGGCTGACCGAGCTTTACGACCGCGCGTCAGGATTCCTGCTGGACCGTTTCCTGGAAACCCTGGGCGGCCGCCAGCCGCAGGCGCGGTTCCGCGCCTTCTATCCCGAACTGCGGCTGACGACCGCGCTGCACAGCGTGGGCGATTCGCGGCTGGCGTTCGGCCATGTCACGCTGCCCGGCACCTATGTCGCGACGATCACCCGGCCCGACCTGTTCCGCGATTACCTGATCCAGCAGATCGGCCTTCTGATCCGCAACCACCGGGTGCAGGTGGCGGTGGGGGAAAGCGATACGCCGATGCCGGTGCATTTCGCGGTCGCGACCCGCAGCGACCTGAACGTGCCGCAGGAAGGGGTGCTGGACTATTCCCTGCGCGACATCTTCGACGTGCCCGACCTCGACACGATGAACGACGACATCGTGAACGGCATCGCAGGCCCCCTGCCCGACGGCAGCCGGCATCTGGCGCCCTTTACCGCGCAGCGGGTGGATTACTCGCTGGCGCGGCTGGCCCATTACACGGCGACGGCGCCGGAACATTTCCAGACTTTCGTGCTGTTCACCAACTATCAGTTCTATGTGGACGAATTCGAGGCGCTGGCGCGGGGGGCGCTGGCTGATCCGGCGTCGGGCTATACCGCCTTCGTCGCGCCGGGCAATCACCTGATCGAACGGCCCGACGATGCCTCGGTCCCAGTGGCGCGGACGCCACAGATGCCGGCCTATCACCTGAAACGCCCGGACGGGCAGGGGATCACGCTGGTCAACATCGGGGTCGGGCCGTCGAACGCCAAGACCGCGACCGACCATATCGCGGTGCTGCGCCCCCACGCCTGGCTGATGGTCGGTCACTGCGCGGGACTGAGGAACAGCCAGCGGTTGGGCGATTTCGTCCTGGCCCATGCCTACCTGCGCGAGGATCACGTGCTGGACGACGACCTGCCGGTCTGGATCCCGATTCCCGCCCTGGCCGAGGTGCAGGTCGCGCTGGAGGAGGCGGTGGCCGAGGTCACGCAGTTGCAGGGCTATGATCTGAAGCGGATCATGCGCACCGGCACCGTCGCCACCATCGACAACCGCAACTGGGAATTGCGCGACCAGTCCGGCCCGGTCCAGCGGCTGTCGCAGTCGCGCGCCATCGCGCTGGACATGGAAAGCGCGACCATCGCGGCCCACGGATTCCGGTTCCGCG
>CALLYR010000259.1 GCA_937859005.1 uncultured Paracoccus sp.
CGGCCAGGAAGGCCCGCTGTCCCCGCTGCGGGAGAGCAAAAACCCAGCCGCCGTACCCAGCGGTAGCGACCTGGCCGGCACGCCCCTCCCAGGCATTGGCTGCCCCCGGCGGCACCGCCCAGCTTTGCCCGTCGATCACCACGGCGGGGGGCACGGTCTGCGCCGTCCCTTCCAGCACCAGGTTCACAAGCCCGTCCAGCCGCATCAACGCGTCATTGACGGTGACATGCTTCTGCGCCTGCGCCGGCTGCAGCAGCGGCAGCCCGCAGCGTGCGGTGGCCCATTCAGACATTGACGATCCTCCTTGCAAACGGGCCCGGCCCGTAGATGTCCGACAGCTGCGCCACCTCGATGGCGAAGCTTCCCCCCGCGGCCGCTGCGTCCCAGGCATCGGCTGCAATCTCGCAGGCAGGCGCGCCCACGATCCGCTCGTGCAGCCGAACGCCCTTCCGCATCAGTCGCACGACATATCGTTCGGCGCTTTCGCCCAGCGGCACGTCGGGGCCGTCCCAGCCGTCGCCGCTGACGCGCGTGCGCCGCACCCAGGACAGCCGCCGCCCCTCGACCGTCAGATGGACGGGCGACAGCGGCCGCAGGCCCGCGCCCGCAAAGGCATGGTCCAACTGGCGATAGCTCGCATCCTCGGGCGGGCGGCTGGCGGGACCGATGCGCCAGTATCGCATCTGCCCCCGCGCGTCGGGCGGCAGATCGACCTGCTTCGGCGCGCCGTTCATCATCACGACGATGCTGCCCGCAGGCCAGACCTCGGGCATGAAGGCGTCGGTCCCCGCCTGCCCGCGCAGGCGGCGCGACACTTCCCACACACCCGGCGCGACCAGCCGGGCATCCGCGAACTGCACCAGTTCCCACCCGTCCGGTCGCCCGTCGCCAATGGCCACCAGATTGGCCCCCGACATCAGCGCCGCATCCGACACCGACTTCAGCACGCCCCCCTTCAGCCGCAGGCGCAAGCCCGGCCCCCGGTCCCAGACGCCGGGCCGCGCCGCATCCAGCGGGTCCAGCGTGACCCCCATGACCGCCCGCACAGGCAGCACGCGGTTCGGCGCAAAACCCCCGTCCACCTCGACCGAGGCCCAGGCCTGCACCGCCCCCGGCCAAGGCGTCGCCGTCGCAGCCAGCCATGGCGCATGCGCCACCTCGTCACCGCGCAGCAAG
>CALLYR010000260.1 GCA_937859005.1 uncultured Paracoccus sp.
GGCGAGGCCCCCGATTTCTTTGCCTATGCGCTGGGCCAGTCCCACAAGCACCTGCCGGAAATCATGCAGCATTCCGGCCTGACGGCGCGGCCGGTCTTTGCGCCCTCGGTCGGGCGGTTCGCGCAGGGGATGGCGGTGCAGGTGCCGCTGCATCTGGGCGGACGCCGCATGGCCGACCTGCGGGACGCGCTGGCCGCCCATTACGCCGGGTCGCGCTTCGTGCGCGTGGTCGATCCCGCCGCGCGGGTCGTGCCCACGGTGCTGAACCACACCAACGATCTGCATCTGTCCGTGCATGGCAGCGACGACAATGGCTGCGCGGTGCTGGTCGCGGTGCTGGACAATCTGGGCAAGGGCGCGTCAGGGGCCGCGGTGCAGAACCTGAACCTGATGATCGGGGCCGACGAAGGCGCGGGGCTGTAGGTCCGGCCGCCCGGACCCCAGCGGGAACAGGAGAGCGGCCATGAACAGGACGGTCGAGGATCTGGCGCATCGCTGGCTGAAACGGCCGCCCGAGGGGCTGAGCGCCACGGAACACCGCGTCCTGGAAAGCTCGATGGAGCGCAGGCCCATTTCGCGCGACACCGGACAGGACGATGGCGTGCGGCTGACCTTCGGCGAGCGTCTGGCCGACGGCGTGGCACGGTTCGGCGGGTCCTGGCCGTTCATCCTGTGGTTCGGAGTCCTGCTGGCCCTATGGACGCTGGCGAACGGCTGGCTTCTGGGCCGGGACGCGTTCGACCCCTATCCCTTCATCTTCCTCAACCTGGTGCTGTCGATGCTGGCCGCGATCCAGGCGCCCGTCATCATGATGAGCCAGAACCGGCAGGCCCGCCGCGACCGGATCGCCGCGTCCCATGACTATGAGGTCAATCTGAAGGCCGAGATCGAGATCATGGCCCTGCACGAAAAGCTGGACGAGCTGCGCCACCGCGAGTTGATGGGCATGCGCGACGACATCGCTCGCATCGCCCGGCAGGTCGAGGGACTGAACCAGCGCATGGGCGGCGAGAACCGCCCGGGGCAGGCCGGGATGCCGGGCTTGCCGTCCGCGGACTGAAAGCGGGGGATCTTCCAGAACCACCGCCATCCGGCGGGACCCGCGGCGCATCGGCAAAGGCCGGGACGGGAGGCAGGTCAGCCCTCGTCAAGCCCGAAGGCGGGGTGATGACGGACCGGCCCCTGTGCGGGCGAGGCCCCGAATGGCAGGACCAGCACATATTCCGCCGGGATGCCGGGCACGCCGATGCCGGGGTCGGCGGCAAATCCGAAGCGCCCGTAAAAGCCCGGATCGTCCACAAGAACCGCGCCCGCAGCACCCTGCGCCCGCAGCCGGCCCAGTGTCGCGCGCCTCAGCGCCGATCCGATGCCGCGGGATTGATGGCCGGGCAGCACTGCCAGCGGGCCGATTGCGCACCAGCCCGAAGCCCCGCCCACCGCAACCGGCGATGCCGCGGCATGGCCAAGGATCGCGCCCTGAGATTCCGCCACCAGCGACAGGGTCAGTGCGCCTGCCGCGCGCAGCCGGTCCACGATCTGCGCCTCGGTCCCGCTGGCATGGGGCGCGTCGCGAAAGGCGGCAGCGACCAGCGATCTGATCGCCCCGGCATCAGACGGTCCTTCGTCGCGGATCGTGACGCCGGGACCGGCCATCCGTTCAGTCCGCCTTGATCTGGCGCGCCTCGGCCACCAGCATGATCGGGATGCCGGCGCGGATGGGAAAGGCCAGCCCTGCGGTGCGCGACACCAGTTCCTGCCGCGCCGCGTCATAGTCCAGCCTTCCGTGCGTCACGGGGCAGACCAGCGCCTCCAGCATGTGGCGGTCGAAGGCCGGCGGCGCCGGGCGGTCAGGGGCGTCGGTCAATGCACCATCTCCTCGTCATCGCCGCCGTGCAGGGCATATTCCAGCAGCCCGTCCAGCAGCTCGCGCCGCTGGGGCAGGCTTCTGGCTTCCAGCAGCGCCTGTTTCTCCTCGACCGACAGGGGCAGCAGCATGGACAGGCTGTTGATCAGCAACTCGTCCTCGGCCTCCTCGGCGGCGTTCCAGTCGGTGGACAGGTCCCGCGCCGCCATATAACGGGCCAGCCGGTCCATGAAGGCGGGGCGGTCGAAACCCGGATCGGAAGCCGCCGCGCCGTCCCGGTCGGCACGCCAGGGGGTCCAGTCCACCCGCCCGCGCAGATAGGGGGTGAAGCCCTCGACCACCTCGACCAGCCGGAAACGCGACACCGCGCGCAGCGAGATCATCATCCGCCCGTCGTCGGTTTCCGAAAACATGGTGACGCGGCCTGCGGTGCCGACGTCGGCCAGACCGTCGCCCACCGGCTGGATCATGCCGATCAGCCGGTGCCCCGATTTCAGCACATCGTCCATCATCTGCAGGTAACGCGGCTCGAAGATCTGCAAGGGCAGCCGCGTGCGCGGCAGCAGCAGCGCGCCGGGCAGCGGAAACAGCGGGATCACCTCCGCCAGGGCCGGGTCGCGCCGCACCATGTCAGGCGAAGATCAGCGAGGACAGCCGCCGCCGACCCTTCTGCGCCAGGGGGTCATTCGGCGTCAATGCGTCGAAGATGGTCAGAAGCTGGGCCTTGGCCGCGCCGTCGTTCCAGTCGCGGTCGCGGCGGAAGGATTCGAGCAGCTGGTCGATCGCCTCCTCGACCCGGCCGCCCGCATGCAGCGCGGTCGCATAATCGAGACGGGCCTGATGGTCGGCGGGATCGGCCGCGACGCGGGCTTCCAGTTCGGCCAGCGGCCCGGCCTTGGCGGCCTGCCGGGCCAGCGCCACCTGCGCGCGCGCGGCCTCGACCGGGGCGGCGGCCGTGGCGGCCGCGGGCACCTGCGCCAGCGTGGCCTCGGCCTGTTCCGGATCGCCCGCGGCCAGATGGGCGCGGATCAGCCCGCCCCAGCCCTGGGCATTTTCAGGCTCCTCGCCCAGGATCGCGGCAAAGGTCTCGGCGGCGTCCTGATGGGCGCCCTCGGCCAGCATCGCCTCGGCCGCCTCCAGCGCCGCGCCAAGGCCGCCGTCGTCACCGCCAAGCGCGACCAGCTTTTCGACGAACTGCTTGATCTGGCTGGGCGGAATCGCGCCCTGAAAGGCATCGACGGGCTGGCCCTGGAAGAAGGCATAGACGGTCGGGATCGACTGCACCCGCAATTGCGAGGCGATCATCTGGTTCTGGTCCACATTGACCTTGGCCATGCGGACGCGGCCCTTGTGGCGGGCGACCTCGGATTCCAGTTGCGGGCCAAGCGTCTTGCAGGGGCCGCACCAGGGCGCCCAGAAATCGACGATCACCGGCGCCTGCATGGATGCCTCGATCACCTCGGCCATGAAATCGGCCTCGGTCACGTCCTTGATGAAATCGCCGGTCTTCGGCTGTTCGGCAGCGCCCTGAAGCATCATCGCCATCGTCCCTGAAATATCCTTGTTCGCCCGCAATATGGACACGCCCGCGCCGGACCGGAAGGGGCGGCGAACCCCGCGGGGGCGGGATTCGGGCGTTTCCCCACGGAACGCCCCTGCGGTCTGGGCGGTCCCGCCCTCAGACGGGAATATCAAAGCTGGCGAGGACCGGCACATGGTCGCTGGGCCGGTCCCAGCCGCGCACGGGCCGCAGGATGCGGCTGGCGTGGCCCGCCCCGGCGATGTCGCCGCTGGCCCAGATGTGGTCGAGCCTGCGCCCCCGGTCCGAGGCATGCCAGTCCGGGCTGCGATAGGACCACCAGGAAAACAGCCGCCCCGACGGGATGTCCTTGCGGGTCACGTCCACCCAGGCCCCGGCCGCTTGGGCGTCGGTCAGATGCGCGACCTCGACGGGGGTGTGGCTCACGACCTTCAGCATGGACTTGTGCGACCAGACGTCATCCTCCAGCGGCGCGACGTTCAGGTCGCCCACCAGGATCGAGCGTGCCGGGCGGTCTGCGCGGAAGGCGTCGCGCATGTCGGTCAGGTAATCCAGCTTCTGCCCGAACTTGACGTTCACGGTGCGATCCGGGGTGTCGCCGCCTGCGGGAACATAGACGTTGTGGATCGTGACCCCGTTGTCCAGCGTCGCCGCGACATGGCGGGCGTGGCCCAGCCGCGCCCAGTCATGGTCGCCCGCATCCCGGATCGGCAGGCGCGACATGATCGCGACGCCGTTGTATCCGCGCTGCCCCCGCGCCACGATCCAGCGGTATCCCAGATCGTGGAACAGCTGCACCGGGATCTTGTCCACGGGCGACTTGCATTCCTGCAGGCACAGGATGTCGGGCGCTTCCTCGCCCAGCAGGCGGGTGACGAGACCGGCCCGCAGACGGACCGAGTTGATGTTCCAGGTGGCGATGGTGAACATGGGGCGCGACTTAACGCGCGAGGCCGGAAAGGGAAAGCCGATGAACCAGCTTGTGGACGGGGTCTGGACCAAGGGCAGCATCGGGGCCAGCAGGAAGGACGGCGCCTACAAGCGCCAGAACGCGGGGTTCCGCAACTGGTGCACCCCGGACGGCGCGCCGGGGCCTTCGGGGCAGGGCGGCTTCCAGGCGGAAAGCGGGCGCTATCACCTGTATGTCTCCTATGCCTGCCCCTGGGCGCACCGGACGCTGATCTTCCGCGAACTCAAGGGGCTTGCGCCGCATGTCGGCGTCTCGGTCGTCCATCCGGTGATGGGCGGCGAGGGCTGGGCCTTCGCCACCGACTTCGACGGCGCCACGGGCGATCCGCTGTTCGGGGCCGCATACCTGCGCGAGGTCTATCTGCGCGCCGACCCGCACATGACCGGCAAGGTCACGGTGCCGGTCCTGTGGGACAAGCAGCAGGACACCATCGTCTCGAACGAATCGAGCGAGATCATCCGCATGTTCGACAGCGCCTTCGACGCGCTGACCGGCAGCGACGTGCATTTCTGGCCCGAGGACCTGCGCGACAAGATCGGGGCGGTGAACGACCGCGTCTATCCGAACTTCAACAACGGGGTCTATCGCGCCGGCTTCGCCGCCACCCAGGACGCCTATGACGAGGCGATCGGCCCGGTGTTCGAGACGATGGCATGGGCCGACGACGTCCTGTCCCGCAGCCGTTACCTGACGGGCGACCGGCTGACCGAGGCCGACTGGCGGATGTTCACCAGCGCCGTGCGCTTCGACACGGTTTACCACACCCATTTCAAGTGCAACCGTCAGTGGCTGCGCGACTATCCGAACCTGTGGGCCTGGACGCGCGAGCTTTACCAGATGCCGGGCATCCGGGACACGGTGCGGCAGGACCACATCACCCACCACTATTACCGCAGCCATCCGGACCTGAACCCGCACGGGATCATCCCGATCAATCCGGTGATCGACTGGGACGAGCCCCACGGGCGGGGCTGAAAAAGAAAGACCCCGGACGAACCGGGGCCAAGTCGATACAGGGAGGGAAGGTGGCCGCATCCCCGGCCACTGGGCTTCGTGCGCTCAACCCGCGGGGGCAGATCGGGTTCCCGGCTCCCGCGAAAAAAAATCACGCCACCAGACGGTATCCGCCGCTTTCCGTCACCAGCAGCCGCGCATTCGAGGGATCGGGCTCGATCTTCTGGCGCAGGCGATAGATGTGGGTTTCCAGCGTGTGGGTCGTGACCCCGGCGTTATAGCCCCAGACCTCGTGCAGCAGCACGTCGCGCGGCACCACCCCGTCCTGCGCGCGATACAGGAATTTCAGGATGTTGGTTTCCTTCTCGGTCAGGCGGATCTTGCGGTCCTTGCCGTCGATCAGCATCTTCATCGACGGCTTGAAGGTATAGGGCCCAAGCTGGAAGATTGCGTCCTCGGACTGTTCATGCGTACGCAGTTGCGCGCGCAGCCGGGCCAGAAGGACCGGGAACTTGAACGGCTTGGTGATATAGTCGTTCGCGCCGCTGTCGAGCCCCAGGATCGTGTCGGCGTCGGTATCGTGGCCGGTCAGCATGACCACGGGACATTTCACGCCCTGCTTGCGCAGCCGCTTGCACAATTCGCGCCCGTCGGTGTCGGGCAGGCCCACGTCCAGCACCACCAGGTCGAAGATCGCACCCTTGGTCTTTTCCACGGCCTCGGCCCCGGAACCCGCCTCGAACACGTCGAAATCCTCGGTCGCGACCAGTTGCTCGGCCAGGGCCTCGCGCAGGTCGTCCTCGTCATCCACCAGCAGGATCTTTTTCAGACCGGCCATCCTTGCCTCCTTTTGCCTTGGGATCGGGGACAAGATGGCGCATCCCTGCCTTGCGTCCAGCGGGTTGCAACGTTTCTCACATGCAGTTGTCGCCCAGCGGGGTTATGTTACGGATTGTTTCAGGATTTCGCGCATCATGAGCCTTCTGCCCACCCTGCCCGAGACGATCTCGCGCGCCCGCACCGATCTGCGGGTGGGGCTGCCGGTCGTGATCGACGGGCATCTGGCGGCGGCGGTCGAAACGCTGTCGCCTGCGCGGCTGGCCGGTCTGCGGGCGCTGGGGGCGCCCGTTCTGGCGATCACGGTGCGGCGGGCCGAAACGCTGAAGGCGCGCGCCTATGACGGCGATCTGGCACGGGTGACGATTCCGTCCGATGCGGACGTGCCGTGGCTGCGGGGGGTGGCCGACCCTTCGGGCGATCTGATGATGCCGATGAAGGGGCCGCTGTTCACCGAGCGCGGCGGCGACGTGACCGCGCATCGCGCCGGCATCGGGCTTGCGAAATCGGCCGAGTTGCTGCCCGCGCTGGTGATGGTGCCGGTGGACGCGCCCCCGCCGGGGCTGACCGTGCTGCCCGCGGGCCTGACGCTGACGCAGCTGGCGGCCGAATCGGCGCTGGCCCCGGTCGCTGCCGCGCGGCTGCCGTTGCTGGCCGCGGAAAACGCCCGTCTGCACATCCTGCGCCCCGATGATGGCGGGGCCGAACATTACGCCGTGGAAATCGGCAGCCCCGCGCGGGACCGGCCGGTGCTGGCGCGGCTGCATTCGGCCTGCTTCACCGGCGACGTGCTGGGCAGCCTGAAATGCGACTGCGGCCCGCAACTGGCCGCGGCGCTGGCGGCGATGGGACAGGCGGGCGCGGGCGTCCTGATGTATCTGAACCAGGAAGGCCGCGGCATCGGGCTGGCCAACAAGATGCGCGCCTATGGCCTGCAGAACCAGGGGTTCGACACGGTCGAGGCCAACCACCGTCTCGGGTTCGAGGATGACGAGCGCGACTTCCGCCTTGGCGCTGCGATGCTGCGGTCCCTGGGGTTTTCCGCGGTCCGGCTGATGACCAACAACCCCCGCAAGGTCGCCATGATGGAGGCGCATGGCATCCGCGTCGCCGAACGGGTGCCGCTGATCGTCGGGCGCAATCCCCACAACGACGCCTATCTGGACATCAAGAAATCCAAGTCGGGGCATCTGCTGTGAGCGTCGCGGACATGGTCCTGACGCCCACGGGATTGCGCTTCATGGGCCGGGTCTTTCCCTGCGCCACCGGCCGGGGCGGGATCAGCACGGCGAAACGCGAAGGCGATGGCGCGACGCCCGCGGGCATCCACCGGATCGCGGGGCTGCTTTACCGCCCCGACCGCATCGGCCGCCCGGCGCCCTGGGGCGAACCGATCGCGCCGGGCGATCTGTGGTGCGACGCGGCGGACGATCCGGCCTATAACCATCTGGTCCGCGCGCCCTTCGGCGCCAGCCACGAAAACCTGCGCCGCGCCGATCCGCTGTATGATCTGGTGCTGGTCACCGACTGGAACTGGCCGGATGCGCAGCCGGGCCGGGGATCGGCCATCTTCCTGCACCGGTGGCGCAGGCCGGGCTTTCCCACGGCGGGCTGCATCGCGATGGCCCGGCCGCATCTGCGCTGGATCGCGGCGCGCGCCGCGCCCGGCACGCGGGTCATGGTGCCGCCCGCGCTGGCGGGGCGGGAACGGACAGGCGGATGGGCGTCCCGCGACAAGGCGGGCTGATGGGCAGGGGACAGGAGGCCGATGCGTGCCGGCCCCCATGGACGCGGGCTTCAGGATGCGCTGGCCCGGATGCGGCTTCGGACTCCGTGAAAGATTTGCCCGCCGGTGACCTCGGCTGAGGATGCTGGCCCTGAACATCTCGGCTGGGGGGGGGCGGAAGCCGAATACATCTGCGGGGCGTGGCGTCCACGGCGGCGGGCCGGACCGTGCGGGAAGGTTGCGCCCCGGACATGACGCGCGGTTCCGCGACATCTGTCGTGCCTGACCGCGCCTTGCGCGGGTAACGGCCGCTTTGCGTTCCGCCCGCTGTTCCACTACGCAGGTCATCGAACCGGGGATCACGCCATGCCGCATGTGTTTCGGGTCATCATCGGCCTTTGCGTCGCGGTCGAGATCGTCCTGACGCTGGCGGGGCTATTGGGGCTGCCGGGACTGCGCCAGGCCGCGTTCCTGTATGGCGGCTTCTTCCCGCAGCTTCTGCAGGGCTGGCAGGGCCTGTTTCCGGGACAGGCGGCGGCGATGTTCGTCACCTACGGCTTCCTGCACGCGGGGCTGCTGCATCTGGGGATGAACATGATCGCGCTGGCGCAGCTGTCGCGGGAACTGCCGCGCCTGATGTCGGGGGCGTTCGCGCTGCTGGTCTATGCCGTGGCCCAGGTGGCCGCCGCCGGAACGCAGGCGCTGCTTGCGCCTGAGGGACCGGTGATGGTCGGGGCGTCGGGCGCGATCTTCGGGCTGGCGGGGGCGCTGATCGGGCATTGCTTCGTGGCCTTGCGGCGCAGGAACCAGCCCCTGGCGCCCTTGGCCCGGTCGGCGGCCGTGCTGGTGGGGCTGAACGTGGCCCTTGCCCTGCTGGTGCCGCAGATCGCCTGGCAGGCGCATCTGGGGGGCGCGCTGGCCGGTGCCGCGATGGGGATGGCCCATGCGGCAATACGCAGCGGCCGGCGCGCGTGACAGGGACCGGCGCAGGACGCCGGCCCCCTTCTTTCATCCTCCGCAGCGGTCGCCGGGGCGGCCCGTCACATCGCGGGCCAGATCTTCGCCTCGCGGTCCCAGTTGCGCTCGGCCAGCCGCTGCACGATCCGGTCGGCGGCGCTGGCATCCATGACGAAGTCGTCCTTCACCACTCCCGCCTTTTCCAGCAGCGGCCCGGCCTCGGCGGTGACGCCGATGGCCTTCAGATGGGCAAAGGCGTCGGACACGAAGTCGATGGCCTTCTTGTGGCCCAGCAACTCCTGACATCCTGCCTGCGACACCACGACCGCCACCGCGTCGAACAGGACCGAAGGCCCGCCGTCCAGTTGCTTGTCGGCCTTCATGTGCGTCCCGTCCGCCATCTTCGCGCCGCCGACCCTGGGGGACACGATCTCGACCGCGGCCTCGGCGGCCTGGGCTGCCGCTTTCAGCGCCTCGACCGTGGCGCGGTCGGCGCCGTCGGTGATCAGGATGCCCAGCTTGCGTCCCTTGGGCGGCAACGGTCCCTGTTTCAGCATCGACACCTTGTCCGACGGCTTCATGTCCACCGGGGCGCGCGCCGGGGTCGCAGGGGCGGGCAGGTCGATCCCCAGCCCCTTCGCGACCCGCCTGCCCAGATCCTCGTCCACCACCAGCAGATGCGAGGCCATCCGCGCGCGGACATGCTCGATCATCACCTTGGACAGTTCGAACACGAAGGTGCTGACCAGATGGCCCTGTTCGACCGCCGTCAGCGAGCGCCAGAACATCCGCGGCTGACTGTAATGGTCGGCAAAGCGTTCCGCCCGCACCCGCAGCTTTTCGGTCGGCCGGTTGCCCAGATCGGTCGCATCCGCATGGGTGACAAAGCCGCCCGCCGGATCGGCGCGGGGGCCGCCCGGCTCGCCCGCCATGTGCAGCGAATTCGGCTCATAATTCGCGCGCCCCTTGGGGATCTGCGTCTGCATCATCCCGTCGCGGTTGAAGTTGTGCATCGGACAGCGCGGCGCGTTGATCGGGATCTGGTGGAAATTGACCGTCCCCAGCCGCGATTTCTGCGTGTCGAGGTAACTGAACAGCCGCCCTTGCAGCAAGGGGTCGTCGGTGAAATCGATCCCCGGCACGATGTTGGCCGGGCAGAAGGCGATCTGTTCGGTTTCCGCAAAGAAGTTGTCGGGATTGCGGTTCAGCGTCATCGTCCCGATCAACTGGACCGGAACGTCCTCTTCCGGGATCAGCTTGGTGGCGTCCAGCACGTCATAGGGCTGCTTTTCCGCGAAATCGGCATCGAACACCTGAATGCCCAGATCCCACTGGGGAAAGCTGCCCATCGCGATCGATTCGAACAGGTCGCGGCGGTGAAAGTCGTTGTCGGCGCCCTGAATCTTGACCGCCTCGTCCCACAGCACGGACTGGATGCCCAGCCGCGGTTTCCAGTGAAAGCGGACGAAGGTGGATCTGCCCTTCGCGTTCACCATGCGGAAGGTGTGGATGCCGAAGCCCTCGATCATCCGCAGGCTGCGCGGGATCGTCCGGTCTGACATCTGCCAGAAGACGTTGTGCAGGGTTTCGGGCATCAGCGACACGAAATCCCAGAAGGTGTCATGGGCGGACGCCGCCTGCGGATAGGCGCGGTCGGCCTCCATCTTCACCGCATGGACCAGGTCGGGAAACTTCATCGCGTCCTGGATGAAGAAGACCGGCGTGTTGTTCGACACCAGATCCCAGTTGCCTTCCTGGGTATAGAACTTGACGGCAAAGCCGCGGATGTCGCGCGCAAGATCCACCGATCCCGCACCGCCCGCGACGGTCGAGATGCGGGCGAACACGTCGCAGCGGCTGCCTTCCTTCTGGAACAGCGCGGCGCGGGTCAGTTCGGGGATGGCCTTCGTCACCTCGAACACGCCATGCGCGCCCGAGCCGCGGGCATGGACGATGCGTTCCGGGATGCGTTCGTGGTCGAAATGAAAGATCTTTTCCCGCAGGACGAAATCTTCCAGCAGCGTCGGGCCACGTTCGCCCAGGCGCAGGCTGTTCTGGTTGTCGCTGACGGGGATGCCCATGTTCGTGGTCAGCCGGGTTTCGCTGGCGCCGGGCTCCACGGCCTCCTGGCGTTCGCCGCCCTGGCCGGTCAGTTCGGCAAAGGATGCGGTCAGCGCATCGCTGTTCGTGCCGTCATGATGGGGGCGCTGTTCGGCGGGATTGGGCGGCGCCGTCGGGGCGTCGGGTTCCGTCCTGCCGGAAATCCTGGTCATTGCTGAAGTCCTCTCTGTGGATGTCTGGCTTGTGATGACCGGGGCATGCAGGGCGTGTGCCTTGCCGGACACCGTGCAGGTGCGGGACTTGCCCCCACGCGGTCAGGTCCTGCGGAACAGGAAAAAGGCGCGGCATGGCGCGCCCCTGCGCGGGCAGGGCGCTGGCGATCCGGACTGCAAGGGCAAGGCACCGTTCCGGCAGCAGTGCGGCACGCGCCGCCTGCCGGGAGGCACGGCTGCCGGTCGGGCGTGCAGGGCAGCCCGGTCGGCTGAAAGGCAAGTGCAAGGTGAATTCTCCGCCCGGTCAGGTGACGGGGGGAAACACGGAACCGGGAACGCCGGTTCCCGCGGTCGCGCGCGCCTTCACATTAATCAGCATCCGCTCGCGCAGGGCAGGGAGATGCCGCAGGACATCAGACCTCGGGCACCAGGACCTCGCGCTTGCCCACGTGGTTGGCAGGGCTGACGATGCCCTGCTCCTCCATCTGCTCGACCAGACGCGCGGCCTTGTTATAGCCGATGGCCAGCTTGCGTTGGATATAGCTGGTCGAACATTTGCGGTCCTTGGCGACGATGGCCACGGCCATGTCGTAAAGCTCGGCGTCGCCGCCCTCGCCCCCGCCCAGGCCCAGCACCGCGTCGATGTCCGAAGCCACATCGTCTTCCGGCCCCTCGACCACGCCGGACATATAGCGGGGCGGCCCGAAGGATTTCAGATGGGTGACGACCTCCTCCACCTCCTCGTCGGACACGAACGGTCCGTGGACGCGGGTGATGCGCGAGCCGCCCGCCATATAGAGCATGTCCCCCATGCCCAGCAGCTGTTCGGCCCCCTGTTCGCCCAGGATGGTGCGGCTGTCGATCTTGGACGTGACCTGAAAGCTGATCCGGGTCGGGAAGTTCGCCTTGATGGTGCCGGTGATGACATCGACGGACGGGCGCTGGGTCGCCATGACGATGTGGATGCCCGATGCCCGCGCCATCTGGGCAAGGCGCTGGATGCAGGCCTCGATTTCCTTGCCGGCGACCATCATCAGGTCGGCCATCTCGTCCACGATCACGACGATATAGGGGAAGGCCTCGGGCTGGAATTCCTCGGTCTCGAAGATCGGCTCGCCGGTATCCTCGTCAAAGCCCGTCTGCATGGTGCGGCGGAACATCTCGCCCCGCGCCAGCGCCTCGCGGACGCGGCCGTTATAGCCCTCGATGTTGCGCACGCCCATCTTGGACATCTTGCGGTAACGTTCCTCCATCTCGCTGACGACCCATTTCAGCGCGACGACGGCCTTTTTCGGGTCGGTGACGACCGGAGACAAAAGATGCGGGATGCCGTCATAGACCGACAGTTCCAGCATCTTGGGATCGATCATGATGAGCCGGCATTCGTCCGGCGTCAGCTTGTAGAGCAGCGACAGGATCATCGTGTTGATCGCCACCGACTTGCCCGAACCGGTGGTCCCCGCGATCAGCAGGTGCGGCATCTTGGCAAGGTTCGCGACCACCGGCTCGCCCCCGATGTCCTTGCCCAGCGCCAGCGGCAGCGGCACCGCGCTGTCATCGAAGGCGCGCGCGGCGAGGATCTCGCGCAGCACGACCTTTTCGCGGCGCTGGTTCGGAAGTTCGATCCCGATGACGGTGCGGCCGGGCACGGTGGATACGCGCGCCGACAGCGCCGACATGGAACGCGCGATGTCGTCGGACAGGCCGATGACGCGGCTGGCCTTCAGCCCCGGCGCGGGTTCCAGTTCGTAAAGCGTGACCACCGGCCCCGGATGGACGGCGGTGATCTGGCCCTTGACGCCATAATCGTCCAGCACCGCCTCCAGCATCCGGGCGTTTTCGGACAGCACCTCGGACGGCAGCTGGTGACGCTCGACGCTGCCGGGTGCGGCCAGCAACGACAGCGGCGGCGGTTCATAGGCCTGGGCCGGGCTGTCAGGCGCGGGCAGGATCTCGGCACGGGGCGCGGGCGGCGGGAGGGCAAAATCGGGCTACGGGCGGCGCATCGGCGGCATGATGCTGCCGGGGTCCTCGGCCGTATCAGGGGGCTGGCTGCGGCCCGCCAGACGGGCGGTGACGGCCGACAGGACCGACCGGGGGGCGGGCGCGTCCTCTGCCGGAACGTCCCGGACCGGTTCGGACCGGCTGCGGATCGCATCGCTGATGCGCGCGTTCAGGACCTCGGCCTCAAGGGCCGGGCTGTCGTCAAAGCGCGGTTCGGCCTCGACCAGTTCGGATTCCATTTCGGGTTGCGGGGGCGCCGTCTGGGTGCCGCGCAGGCGCGACAGCAGGCCGGGCCCAAGGCTTGCGGCGGGGCCGGTCACCGCCTGCTGCGCCGGATCGGGGGTCCCGGCCAGACG
>CALLYR010000261.1 GCA_937859005.1 uncultured Paracoccus sp.
ACCCGAGGAATTCGCCACCGCCATCCGCACCGTCGCTGCGGGCGAGTTCTATCTGAACCCCCGGCAGGCCGTAGCGCTGGCCACCCGGCAGACCGCGCCCGGCGAAGGTGTGCTGACCGACCGCGAACAGCAGGTGCTGGCGCTGATCGGTCAGGGCAAGTCGCTGCAGGACATCGCCGACCAGATCGGCGTCAGCTACAAGACGGTCGCCAATGCCTCGTCCGCGCTGAAGCGCAAGCTGGGCGTCACCGGCACGGCCGGCCTGATCCGTTACGCGGTCGAGGGCGGCTGAACCCGCCGCGCCAGCAGCTGCCGCGCCGCGATGGGCGCCAGGATCGCCAGCCCGACCAGCGTCGCCACCAGATTGGGCGCGACCAGCAGGATCGCAGCCACCGCCAGGATCAGCCGCTCGGCCATCCACAAGGGTGCAAACAGCCAGCCCGTGATCGCCGCCGACAGCGTCCAGATCCCCAGCACCGCGCCGCTGAAGGCAAGCGCGAACGCTTCCCATGTGAAACCGTCGGTGACCAGCAGCAGCGCCGGCTGGAAGGCGAAGACGAACGGCACCAGCGCCTTGCCCATCGACAGCCGAAAGGCGGTATTGCCGGCCTTGAAGGCATTGGCGTTCGCGATCCCCGCCGCAGCATAGGCCGCCAGCGCCACCGGCGGCGTCACATCCGCCAGCACCCCGTAGTAGAACACGAAGAAATGCGCCACGATCGGCTGGACATTCAGCAGCCCCAGCACCGGCGCCGCGACCGCAACCATGATGATATAGTTGGCGGTCGTCGGAATCCCGCATCCCATCAGCACGCAGACGACCGCGGTCAGCAGCAGCGTGAACAGCAGCGTCAGCCCCTGGACCCCCATCACCTCGAACGGCAGGATCGCCAGCGTCGCATGGACACCCTGCGCCCAGTCTGCGGCCACGCCCGTCACCATATAGGCGATCTTGAAGCCCACGCCTGTCAGGGTCACCACCCCGATCACGACGCCGACCAGGGCGGCCGCGGCAGTCACGGCCAGCGACTGCTTGGCCCCCAGGACGAAGCCTTCATAGATGCCGTGGGCGGCGCGCTTCAGCCCCAGGGCGACGCCATTCGCGGCCAGTTCCTGCCACAGCAGCACCGCGATGCAGGTGACGATGGACCAGAAGGCCGCGGCAAAGGGCGTGCGCCCCGACAGCAGCACCCCGATCAGCACCAGCAGCGGGATCACCGTCAGCCAGCCGGCCCTGAGCACCTTCCAGGCGTTGGGCAGTTCCTCGGGGTGCAGGCCACGCAGGCCCAGGCGCTTGGCCTCCAGATGGACCTGCACCAGCACGCCGAAGAAATGCATGAAGGCCGGCACGATGGCCGCGGTCAGGATCGTGGTCAGCGGCAGGCCCAGATATTCGATCATCAGGAACGCTACCGCCCCCATCACCGGCGGCGTGATCTGGCCCCCGGTGGATGCCGCGGCCTCGACCGCGGCGGCGAAATGGCGGGGATAGCCCACCTTGATCATCGCCGGGATGGTCAGCGCCCCGGTTGTCACCGTGTTGGCGATGGACGACCCCGAGATCGACCCCAGCAGCGCCGAGGACAGCACCGACACCTTGGCCGGTCCCCCGGCGTAACGCCCCGCCATCGCGCTTGCCACGTCGATGAACAACTGCCCCAGTCCGATCCGCGTCGCCATGACCCCGAACAGGACGAAGTGGAACACATAGGTCGCGATCACCCCCAGCGCGGTGCCATAGATTCCCTGGCTGGTCAGATATAGATGGTTGACGATATTGGACCAGCTTGCGCCCGGATGGACGAAGATGCCCGGCATGTGCTGGCCGAAATAGGCATAGGCGATGAACAGGATGGCGATGACAGGCAATGGCCAGCCCATCGACCGCCGCACCGCCTCCAGCAGGACGACGATCAGAAGGGTGCCCATGATGACATCGATGGGCAGCGGATTGCCGACCCGGAACGCCAGCTGGTCATAGATCCAGGGCACATACAGCGAGGCGACCGTCCCGCCGATCGCCAGGGCCCAGTCGATCAGCGGCAGGCCCAGAAAAGACAGCGGCCCGCGCGAGACCCCGGAGCGGCCGAAGGCCGAGAATGACAGGAACACCAGGAACAGCGTGACGGCCATATGCAGGCCGCGGTGCAGCGTCGCCTGCGGGATGCCGAACCCTGCGGTATAGAAGTGATAGCACGACAGCAGGAACAGCAGCGCCCCCGCCAGCATCGCGACCGGCCGGACCAGATCGCGAAACCGCATCTCGGGGTCGAATTTCTCCTCCAGCGCCTGCAACTCGTCGGCGGACGGAACGTCGGGTTCGTCGTAATGCTGCGGGCGCGGGTCGGTCATGGGCGGTTTCCCTGGGGCAAGGGGGCGCGGGCGACTGCCGCCCGCACCCGGATCGACGGCCGCTTACTTCAGCAGCCCGGCTTCCTTGTAGAACCGTTCCGCGCCGGGGTGCAGGGGGATGCCCAGACCGTCCAGCGCATGTTCGCGGGTGATCTGCTTGCCCTTGGCATGGCCTGCATCCAACTGCTTGCGGGTGTTGTCGTTCCACAGCGCCTTGGTGATTTCATAGATCAGTTCCTCGGGCTGGTCGGCCGAGGTCACCCATTGCGCGCCCACGGCGATGGTGGGCACGTCGCCCGACATCCCGTCATAGGTGCCGTTCGGCACCGTGTCCCTGGCAAAGAACTTGTTGTTGGCCAGCAGCTCGTCCACCGGCGCCCCCTTGATGGGAACGAGGGTGACCTTGTGCTGGCTGGCCAGTTCCGCGATGGCGCCGGCCGGATAGCCGCCCACGAAGAAGAAGGCATCCATCGCGCCGTCCTTCATCCGGTCGGCGGCCTGGTCGGGTTTCAGATACTCCGGCTTGATGTCCTTTTCGGTCAGGCCCGCCGCGCCCAGGATCAGCTGGGCATCGACGATGGTGCCGGAACCCGGTTCATCCAGCGACACGCGCTTGCCCTTCAGATCGGCCAGCGACTTGATGCCCGAAGCCTCGGACGCGACCAGATGGATCGATTCGGGATACAGATTCGCGATGGCGCGCAGCTTTTCGGCGGGAGGCTGACCTTCCCAGACGCCGGTCCCGGTATAAGCCCAGGCTGCCACGTCGCCCTGGGCAAAGCCGGATTCCAGCGTGCCGCCCATGATCGCGTTGATATTGGCGACCGATCCGTTCGCAGCCAGTGCAGATGCGACCAGCCCCGGGACCCCGCAGGCGCCACCGTCCTCGCAGGCGCGCGATCCGGGCGGGGCCGAGATCGCGTTCGCCAGCAGGCCCCCGATCGGGTAATAGGTCCCGGCCGTGCCGCCGGTGCCGATGCGGAAGAACTTCATCTCCTGCGCGCCGGCGACGGTGCCCACCGCGATCAGGGCCGCCGCGGCAAGCCCCAGGATCCCTTTGTTGAACATGGCTGTGCTCCTGCCTGGTTCGTGTCTTCACGGCCACGTTAAGACCGGCGGGGCGGAAGAGACAACCTCACCCCTGCGCGGAGGTGCGGCGATTTGTCCGAATCCGTCCATCGCGTGTCGGATTCGTCCTCTCCCGCGCCGCGGCGGCGGTGCAATCCTGAAGACCAGCCGCCCTTCCTGCCCGATGGACCTGCCATGCTCGACCAGAACGAAACGCTTTCCCGCATCACCGCGCGCCGCAAGGGCTATTCGCTCGACCGTGATCTTTACTGCGATCCCGGCGTCTTCCAGTCCGATCTGGACCAGATCTGGTACAGGGAATGGCTGTTCGCGATTCCGGCCTGCGAGATCCCGAAAACCGGCAATTACGCCACGCTGCAGATCGGCGCCTATCCCGTCATCATCGTGCGCGGGGCCGACCGGGAAATCCGCGCCTTCCACAACGTCTGCCGCCACCGCGGCCAGAGGCTGAGCGCAAAGCCCTGCGGCTCGGCCGCGAAACTGGTCTGCCCCTATCACCAGTGGACCTATGACCTGGACGGACGGCTTCTGTTCGCCCGCGACATGGGGCCGGATTTCGACGCCAGCCAGTTCGGGCTGAAGCCCGTCCATTGCCGCAACGCGGGCGGCATGGTCTGGATCTGCCTGGCCGAACGGCCCCCGGAATTCGGCGGGCTGGAAAACATCCTGCGCGATTATCTTGCGCCCAGCGGGCTGCCGGAAGACGCGGAAGTCGCCTTTTCCTCGACCATCGTGGAAAAGGGCAACTGGAAGCTGGTGATCGAGAACAACCGCGAATGCTATCACTGTTCGGGGTCGCACCCGGAACTGTGCCGCACCTATTCCGACGATCCGCTGATGACGGTGATGGAGGGGCCGCATTCCGCATCCCCCGAGATCCTTGCGCACTGGGACCGCTGCGACGCGGCTGGAATTCCGGCACGTTTCGTCAGCCAGGACGACATGCAGTGGCGGCTGGCGCGCGTGCCGTTGATGAACCACGCGGAATCCTTCACCATGTCGGGCAAGGCGGCGGTGTCGAAACGCATGGGCACGATCCCGTGGAACGACGCCGGATCGCTGATGTTCTATCATTTCCCGTCAAGCTGGCACCATTTCCTGCCCGATCATGCCATCGTCTTCCGCCTGCTGCCGATCAGCGCGACGGAAACCGAGGTCACGACCAAGTGGCTGGTGCGCAAGGACGCGGTCGAGGGGCAGGATTACGACCTGAAGGCCCTGACCGAGGTGTGGCTTGCCACCAACGACGAGGACCGCCGCGTGGTCGAGGAAAACCAGGCCGGCGTCCTGTCCCCCGCCTATCAGCCCGGCCCCTATTCCCCCCGGCAGGAGGAAGGCGTGATCCATTTCGTGGACTGGTATTGCCGCGTGATGGCCGACCGGCTGGCGACGCAGCCCTCGGCGCTGGCCGCCGAATGACGCGCCCGCTGATCCACCCTCTGTCCAGCCCCGCCTGGACGGATGCCGAGGAACTGGAATGCGCGATGGTGGTGCCCGAGACGCCGGACACCGCCACCTTCACCTTCCGCGCCCCGTCGGGCGCCTGGTTCGATTACCAGCCGGGCCAGTTCCTGACGCTGGACCTGCCGCTGCCGGGGGGCAACGTCCAGCGCACCTATACGATCAGTTCCTCGCCTTCGCGGCCGCTGTCGGTCTCGGTCACGGTCAAGGCGCAGATGGACAGCCGTGCCACCCGCTGGATGCTGGACCATCTGCGGCCGGGGATGCGCCTGCGCGCCTATGGCCCCGCGGGGGTGTTCACCAACCACCGCCATCCGGCCGGGAAATACCTGTTCGTCTCGGCCGGGTCGGGGATCACGCCGATGATGTCGATGACCACCTGGATGTGGGATTCGGGCGAGATGCCGGACATCGTCTTCGTCCATGCCGCGCGCGCGCCCGCCGACATCATCTTCCGTCAGCGGCTGGAACAGATGGCCGACCGGGTGCCGGGGTTGCAGTTGCGATTTACCGTCGAGGAACCGGACCCCTTTCGCGCCTGGTCCGGTTATCGCGGGCGGCTGAACCAGATCATGCTGGGGCTGATGGCCCCCGACTATCTGGAACGCGAGGTCTTCTGTTGCGGCCCCGAGCCCTTCATGCAGGCCGTGCGCGACATGCTGGGCGCGCTGGGGTTCGACATGGACCGATACCACCAGGAAAGTTTCGCGGCCCCCATCCGCACCGCGGCCGAGGTGCCCGCGCTGGACGACGTGATCCCGGACCAGACCGCGCTTGCCGAGATCGTCTTTGCCCTCTCGGGCGTGGCCGCGGCCTGCACGGAAACCGACACGGTTCTGGCGGTGGCCAGGGCCAGCGGGTTGAACATCCCCTCGGGCTGCACCTTCGGCCTGTGCGGCACCTGCAAGGTGATGAAGACCGAGGGCGAGGTCCACATGGTCCACAACGGCGGCATCACCGAGGACGAGATCGACGAGGGCTACATCCTCGCCTGCTGTTCGCACCCAATGGGGCGGGTGGTGGTCGAGGTATGAGGCCCGATGGCCGCACCACGCGTGATTGAACCGCCCATGGACAATTCCCTTGGGCGGAAATGCTGTTTTGAATTCCGAGCGCCCGAAGCAATCAGAACCTGAAGCCTGCAAGGATCTGGGTGCTTTCGCCAGTAGCGCGCAGACCCAGGGTGAACCTGTCGATGGACACGGCCAACACTGCGCCGAAGTTTCCTTCATAATCGGTATCGGGCGCGGTGTCGGCATAGCACTGATATCCAAGATGGGAATCCGCACAATCCGCGAAGGATTCCCGAAGCCCGACGAGAAGGGCTGCATCTGCCCGGAAGCGCCCATTATCGATCATGTTGCCCCCGAACAGGAAGTTGTATGACATCGCCTGCTTCGGCTCGTCGTCCATCCCCCACGTCGAGTCGATCATCGTTCCTTCGCCGGCGATATCAAAGCCCAGAATCAGCTTGCTGTCGGCGCGCTGGTGCATGAAACCGATCGAGAAGGGCATATCGTCATTCTCGAATGGGTCATCGCTGTTGGCATTTCCCCCACCCAGATAGAAAGTGTTTCTCATCGACACTTCTTCCTGAGCATGGGCATGGGCCGCCGACAGGACAAGCGGCAGGCAGAGACACAAAGTCTTGAATATTTCCACGGCTGATTGCTCGACATCTGATTTGATCAGAAAATCTGATATCCATCGCTCGCGGATTTCTCAACAGAAAGGGCGCATCTGGGATAATTGAGTTGCGGAAATTTTTATACAAACTGCCAGCAGGACATACGGAAATCGGGGGGCCACCGCCGCCATGTCACCAATGACCATGTATCATGGGCTGCCCGCTACAATAGTGTCCGAAGTCTTCCCATCGGCCGCCGCCCCGCCGCTATCGCCCATGTCTTGATCATGGGTCCTGACCTTGGTCACCCCACCGGCACCCACATCACCTCGTCGATCCGGGGCGCACGGTCGCCAGCATCACCAGCCGGTCGAACCCCAGCGCGATGCCGGACGCGGGCGGCATATGGGCCAGCGCGGCCTGAAAGCGGCGGCGCTGTTCGGGGGCGTCGGTCAGCTCGCCGAAGCCGTT
>CALLYR010000262.1 GCA_937859005.1 uncultured Paracoccus sp.
GCCGCCTATGCCGGGACAATGAAGCGGCTGCGCGAAAAGACCTGAAAACCCCCGCGGGGCAGGCCACCACAGCCCTCCTCTCCAGTCTCTCCCGCCTGGGGCGCGCTTGACCCTCGGCACGAACCCGGCCATGGCTGACAGGGCCGCGGCACGGACAGACAAGGCAGAGATGCATGGAGCGGGTGGATTGCATCGTCATCGGCGCGGGCGTCGTGGGGCTGGCCATCGCGCGCGCGCTGGCACGCAGGGGGATCGAGGTGCTGATCCTGGAACGCGCCCCCGCCATCGGGACCGAAACCAGTTCCCGCAATTCCGGGGTCATCCATGCGGGCCTTTACTATCCGCCCGGCAGCCTGAAGGCCCGGCTGTGCGTTGCAGGGCGCGAAATGCTGTATGCCTTTGCCGCGGAACAGGACGTGCCCCACCGCCGCTGCGGCAAGCTGATCGTGGCGACCTCGCCGGGGCAACAGGACGCGCTGACCGCGATCCGCGACCGGGCCGCGGGGTGCGGCGTCACTGACCTGCGCCTGCTGACCGGGGAACAGGCGCGGGCGCTGGAACCCGCGCTGGCCTGCTCTGCCGCGCTGCTGTCGCCATCCACGGGCATCATCGACAGCCCTGCGCTGATGCAGGCGCTGCTGGGACAGGCGCAGGCGGCGGGGGCGGAACTGGCGTTGAACACCACCTTTGCAGGGGCGCGGGCGGGAAATGGCGGCTTTGTCGTGGAAACCGGGGATGCCGTCGGGGAACGCTTTGCCCTCGGCGCGCGGCGGCTGGTCAATGCCGCGGGGCTGTGGGCATCCGACGCGGCGGGGCGGATCGAGGGGCTGGCACCCGCCCACATTCCCAGGACGCTGCTGGCGCGCGGGAATTACTTCGGCCTGTCCGGCCGCAGCCCGTTTTCGCATCTGATCTATCCGCTGCCTGAACCGGGCGGACTGGGCGTGCATCTGACGCTGGACATGGGCGGCGCCATGCGCTTCGGCCCGGATGTGGAGTGGGTCGATGCCGTCGATTACCGCGTGAACGACGCCCGCCGCCCGCATTTCGAAGCCGAGATCCGCCGTTACTGGCCCGGCCTGCCGGGTGATGCGCTGGTCCCCGCCTATGCCGGCATCCGCCCCAAGCTGTCGGGTCCGGGCGAGCCTGCCGCCGACTTCCGCATCGATGGCCCGGAACGCCACGGCCTGGCCGGGCTGGTCAACCTGTTCGGCATCGAAAGCCCCGGCCTGACCGCCTGTCTGGCGATCGCGGAACTGGCGGCGGACCGGCTGGCGGCCTGATCCGGGCAGAAAGATCGGACCCGGCCCAAGCCTTCGGGCGTTCCCCTTGCCGACCGCCTGTCCGCGCCGGGAGAGAATGCGATGAGCGATACGGTTGCCGATTTCATCTGGCACAGGCTGCACAACTGGGGCGCACGGCGGGTCTATGGCTATCCCGGCGACGGGATCGGCGGGCTGGTCGCCGCGCTGAGCCGCATGGACAAGGCCGCCGAAAAGGACCCCGAAGCCCCCCGCATCGAATTCGTGCAGGTCCGGCACGAGGAAATGGCGGGCCTGGCCGCGACCGGCCACGCCAAGTTCACCGGAGAGGTCGGCCTGTGCATGGCGACATCCGGCCCCGGCGCGGTCCATCTGCTGAACGGGCTTTACGATGCGCGGGGCGACCATCAGCCGGTGGTGGCGCTGGTGGGCCAGCAGGCGCGCGCGGCGATGGGGTCGCATTACCAGCAGGATCTGGACCTGCAGACGCTGTTTCAGGACGTGTCGGCCTTTGCCGCCACCGCCACCCTGCCTGAACAGGTGCCGCATCTGATCGACCGCGCCTGGCGGATCGCGCTGGCCGAGCGCCGGGTCTGCTGCGTGATCCTGCCCAATGACCTGCAGGTGGAAACCATGCAGGAACCGCCGCGCGAACATGGGTCCACCTTTTCCGGCGTGGGCCTTGCGCCGACGACGCCCGTTCCCGACGACAGCGCGCTGGAGGCTGCGGCCCGCGTCCTGAACGAGGGCGAGCGCGTGGCGATCCTTGTGGGCGCCGGCGCGCTGCGGGCGGGCGACGAGGTCGCGCAGGCTGCAGACATCCTTGGCGCAGGCGAGGCCAAGGCGCTGCTTTGCAAGGCGGTGCTGCCCGACGGCCTGCCCTGGGTCACGGGTTCCATCGGCCTGCTGGGAACCGAGGCGACCGACACGCTGATGCAGGGCTGCGACACCCTGCTGATGGTCGGGACGGGGTTCCCCTATTCCGAGTTCCTGCCCAGGCGCGGGCAGGCGCGCGGCGTCCAGATCGACCGCGATGCCGGGATGCTGGGGCTGCGATACCCGAACGAGGTCAACCTGCTGGGCGATGCCGCCGCCACCTTGCGTGCGCTGCTGCCCCTGTTGACGCGCAAGACCGACCGCAAATGGCGTCAGAAGATCGAGGCCGCCGTGGCCGAATCGCGCAAGAATCTGGCTGCGCAGGCGATGGTCGAGGCCGACCCCATCAACCCCCAGCGCATCGCGCATGAGCTGTCCCGGCGCCTGCCCGACCGCGCCATCGTCACCACCGACAGCGGCACCACCACCGTCTGGTGGGCGCGCAACCTCGATTTCCGCAAGGGCATGATGGGGTCGGTGTCGGGGACGCTCGCCACGATGGGCTGCGCCGTCCCCTATGCCATCGCGGCCAAATTCGCCCATCCCGACCGCCCGGTGATCGCCTTCGCGGGCGACGGGGCGATGCAGATGAACGGCATGGCGGAACTGATCACCATCGCACGTTATTGGAAAGAATGGGCCGACCCGCGCCTGATCGTCATGGCGCTGAACAACCGCGAACTCGCCTTCGTCACATGGGAGGAACGGGTCCAGATCGGCGATCAGAAATGGCCCGCAACCCAGACCCTGCCCGACATTCCCTATGCCCAGGTGGCGCAGTTGATGGGGCTGGCCGGCCGCCGGGTCGAGCGGCCGGAGGAGATCGGCCCCGCCTGGGACGAGGCGCTGGCCGCCGACCGCCCCTTCGTGCTGGACATCCTGGCCGATCCGAATGTGCCGCCCCTGCCCCCGCATATCACGCTGAAGCAGGCCGCAAGCTTTACCCGCGCGCTGTGGCACGGCGAGCCCGACACCGGCAATGTGGTCGCGGGCGCGGCGAAGCAGTTGCTGGGGCGGCTGCTGCCCGACGGGGACAAGGACTGACAGGCCGCGGAGAGGGTTTCCGGCAAAGCCTGTTCCGAGCCCTGCACGTCCCTTGCGCCGAGCGCAGGCAGCTGCGGCCGGTTGCCCCGGTCAGACGCCCAGGCTTTCGGCATCCTGCCCGCAGGCGATGCCGCCGACGCGGACCGAGCCGTCATCCCCGATCTCGATCAGCCCGCGGGACAGGCGGGCCGCGATGTCGTCCCCCGCCTCGTCGGGATAGCCGAGGCTGACATTGTGGACCAGCGTGCGCCCCACCTGCGCCGACAGCGGACGGTGCGTATGCCCGAACAGCCATGCGGCGGGCTGGAACCGCTGGATCGTCTCGCTCAGGTCCGAGGCGAAGGCCGCGCTGACCAGATCCGCCGGTCCCGCCGCCGAAGGGTGCGGGCAATGGTGGGTGACGACGATGGTGGGACCGTCGAAATCCTCGGCCAGTTGCTTCTCCAGCCAGTTCAGGTGATCGCGGTGCATGGCGACAAGATCGGCGGGCCGGATCAGGTCGCCCGTTTGCGGGTGCTGGACGGCCGCGTATTCCGGCATGATCCAGGTCGCGCGCTCCATCGCCTGATCCCGCGCGTCCTCGCCCCACATGGCGAAATCGGTCCACAGCGTGCAGGTCAGGATGCGCGCCCCGCCCGTCAGGATCACCGATTTCTGCGCGAATGCCGCGCCTTGCGCCGCGGCGGTCAGGGCCAGCATCCCGTCCTCCAGCGTCCCGCCGCAGTAATCGTGGTTGCCGGGCAGCAGATGCAGGGGCACGCCGGGAAACGCGCGGGCCAGTTCGTCCAGCGCCGGTTTCCACTCTCCCGCGGCACAATGGGCCAGATCGCCCGCGTGGATCAGCAGGTCGGGCCGGCGGATCTTGTGCTCGAGCTTCTCGATCTCGGCGATCAGCTTGCGGTTGTGCACGAAGAAGGGCAGCTTGCCGTCCCAGTCGCCTTCGACCAGCGCGGCACGG
>CALLYR010000263.1 GCA_937859005.1 uncultured Paracoccus sp.
GGTCGACTCGATCATGGAACTGACGACCTCTTCGGTGGCGCTGGCCGTTCGCGGCATTTCGACCGAAAAGAAGAAGATCGATCTCGTCACCGGCGCGGCGACCGCCGACCTTACCGGCAAGGCCTGCTCGCCCTATGGCTTCCACTGGGCCTATGACACCCATGCGCTGGCCGTGGGCACGGGCGGGGCGCTGGTCGAACAGGGCGGCGACAGCTGGTATTTCCTGACCGCCGACTATGCCTTCGGCTATTCGCTGGAAGAGAACACCGCCGCGATCGTGAAGGAAAAGGGCGGCACCGTCCTGGGCGCGGTCAAGCATCCGCTGGCGACCACCGACTTTTCGTCCTTCCTGCTGCAGGCGCAGTCGTCCGGGGCCAAGGTGATCGGCCTGGCCAACGCCGGTCTGGACACCCAGAACGCGATCAAGCAGGCGGCCGAATTCGGCATCGTCCAGGGCGGCCAGAAGCTTGCCGCGCTGCTGTTCACCCTGGCCGAGGTGCATGGGCTGGGGCTGGAAACCGCGCAGGGGCTGACCCTGACCGAAAGCTTCTACTGGGACCGGACGGACGCCAGCCGGGAATGGGCGAACCGCTACAAGGAACGCACCGGCAGGATGCCGAACATGATCCAGGCCGCCACCTATTCGGGCGTGCTGCATTACCTGAACGCCATCCAGGCTGCCGGGACCGACGAAACCGAAGCCGTCGCCGCCAGGATGCACGAGATGCCCGTCAAGGACATGTTCGCCGAAAACGGCAAGGTGGCGCCCAACGGCCGGATGATCTCGGATGTCTATCTGATGGAGGTCAAGGCGCCGGCCGACAGCAAGGGCGAGTGGGACTATTACAATGTCCGGGCGACGATCCCCGGCGACCAGGCCTATCTGGACCCGGCCAAGTCCGGCTGCCCGCTGGTCAAGTGAGCCGATGACCGCAGCAGCCATTGCTGCCGAACCGCGGGTGGTGCTGTCCGCCCGCGGTCTTGGCAAGGACTTCGCCGGCTTCACCGCCGTCAACGACGTGAACCTGGATGTCCATCACGCCCGCATCCATGCGCTGATCGGCCCCAACGGGGCGGGCAAGACCACGGTCTTCAACCTGCTGACCAAGTTCCTGCAGCCGACGCGCGGGACGATCACGCTGATGGGCACCGACATCACCCGGATGAGGCCGGACGCGGTCGCGCGCCGGGGGCTGGTGCGGTCCTTCCAGATATCGGCCGTCTTCCCGCAACTGACGGTGCTGGACAACATCCGCGTCGCCCTGCAGCGCCCGGCGGGGCTGCATGTCCAGTTCTGGCGGCCGCTGCGGGCGCTGGACGTGCTGAACGGCCGGGCCGAGGCGCTGATCGCCGATCTGGGGCTGGCCCCCTGGCGCGACATCCGCGCGGCGGATCTGTCCTATGGCCGCAAGCGGGTGCTGGAAATCGCGACCACCCTGGCGCTCGACCCCGAGGTGCTACTTCTGGACGAGCCGATGGCCGGCATGGGCCACGAGGACGTGCAGACCGTGGCCGGCATCATCCGCGAGGTGGCGCGCCAGCGCCCCGTGCTGATGGTCGAACACAACCTGTCGGTCGTGGCGGACATCTGTCACCACGTCACCGTGCTGCAACGGGGCGAGATCCTGGCCGAGGGCGATTACGCCACCGTCGCCGCCGATCCGCGCGTGCGCAGCGCCTATATGGGGTCCGAGGCATGAACGCGCTTCTGAACGTCGCCGACCTGCACGCCTGGTATGGCGAAAGCCATGTGCTGCACGGCGTGTCCATGCATGTGGACCCTGGCGAGACCGTCTGCATCCTGGGCCGCAACGGCATGGGCAAGACCACCACGCTGCGCTCGATCATGGGCATCGTGCGCAAGCGCACGGGCCGCATCGAATTCGCGGGGCAGGATGTGATGGCGATGCCCCTGCACCGCACCGCGCGCGCGGGCCTGGGCTTCGTCCCCGAGGAACGCGGCATCTTCGCCACCCTGTCGGTGGACGAGAACCTGATGCTGCCCCCCGTGGTCGCGCCGGGGGGCATGACCCTGGACGAGATCCATCGCCTGTTCCCGAACCTGCTGGAACGCCGCCACAGTCCCGGCACCAAGCTGTCGGGCGGCGAACAGCAGATGCTGGCGATGGCGCGCATCCTGCGCACCGGCGCCCGCTGCCTGCTGCTGGACGAGCCGACCGAGGGCCTGGCCCCGGTCATCATCGAGGCGATCGGCAATGTCCTGCGCGAACTGAAGGCGCGCGGCATGACCGTGGTGCTGGTCGAACAGAACTTCCGCTTCGCCTCGCGCGTCGCGGACCGTTTCTATGTGATGGACCACGGGGTGATGACGCAGGAATTCCCGGTGGCGGACCTCGAATCGCGCATGGGCATGCTGCACGAAACGCTGGGGGTCTGAGATGACGATGATCTTCGGAATCCCGGTCCAGGCCTTCCTGGGCCAATTGCTGGTCGGGCTGATCAACGGGTCGTTCTATGCGCTGCTGTCGCTGGGGCTGGCCGTCATCTTCGGCCTGCTGCGCGTCATCAACTTCGCCCATGGGGCGCAATACATGCTGGGCGCCTTCGTCGCGCTGCTGGCGCTGAAATGGCTGGGCCTGCCCTATTGGGGGGCGCTGGTGGTGGCGCCGCTGGTGGTCGGCGCCTTGGGGGCGGCGCTCGAACGCACGATGCTGTCGCGGCTCTACAGCCTCGATCCGCTTTACGGGCTGCTGTTCACCTTTGGCCTGGCGCTGGCGCTTGAAGGGGCGCTGCGGTGGTATTTCGGCTCTTCGGGGCAGCCTTATTCGGCGCCCCGCGCCCTGACCGGCGCGGTCAATCTGGGCTTCATGGTGCTGCCGATCTATCGCGGCTGGGTGATCGTGGCCTCGCTGGCCGTGTGCCTTGCCGTCTGGGCGCTGATCGAAAAGACCCGGCTGGGCGCCACGCTGCGCGCCGCGACCGAGAACCCCACCCTTGTCCAGAGCTTCGGGATCAATGTGCCGCTGCTTCTGACGCTGACCTATGCGCTGGGGGCGGGGCTTGCCGCGCTGGCCGGGGTGCTGGCCGCGCCGATCTATCAGGTGTCGCCACTGATGGGATCGAACATCATCATCGTGGTCTTCGCGGTCGTCGTGGTCGGCGGCATGGGCTCGATCCTGGGCGCGATCATCACCGGCTATCTTCTGGGCGTGGCCGAGGGGCTGACCAAGGTCTTCTATCCCGAGGCGTCCAACATCGTGATCTTCGTCATCATGGCGATCGTGCTGATCCTGCGGCCCGCGGGACTGTTCGGAAAGGAGGGCTGAGATGGCCAAGGGTTCCGATATCGCCGCCGCCCCCGCCGCCCCGGTGCGCGTCATGGGCCGCGGCCCCCAAGGACTGCTGCTGCTGATCGGGGCGGGGCTGCTGATCGCCGCGCCCTTCCTGATCTATCCGGTCTTCGCGATGACGCTGCTGTGCTTCGGCCTGTTCGCCGCGGCTTTCAACCTGCTTCTGGGCTATACTGGCCTTCTGTCCTTCGGCCATGCCGCCTTTTTCGGCGGGGCGGCCTATTTCACCGCCCATGCGGCCAAGGTCTGGGGCTGGCAGCCGCAGTTCGCGCTGCTGCTGGGGGTGGCGGGCGCGGCCGCGCTGGGACTGGTGATCGGCGCGATCGCCATCCGCCGCCAGGGCATCTATTTCGCGATGATCACGCTGGCCCTGTCGCAGATGTTCTATTTTGCCTGCGTCCAGATGCCCTTCACCCATGGCGAGGACGGGATCCAGTCGGTCCCGCGCGGGCAACTGTTCGGGCTGATCGACCTGAACAAGCCGCTGGCGATGTATTTCTTCGTGCTCGCGGTCTTCGTGCTGGGGGTGGCGCTGATCTGGCGCATCGTCAATTCGCCCTTCGGCATGATCCTGAAGGCGATCCGCGAGAACGAGGCCCGGGCGGTCTCGCTGGGCTATTCGGTCGCCCGGTTCAAGCTGGGGGCCTTCGTCATGTCGGCGGCGCTGGCGGGCCTGGCGGGCGGGCTGAAGGCGCTGGTGTTGCAATTCGCGACGCTGACCGATGTGACTTGGCAGATGTCGGGCGAGGTCATCATGATGACGCTGATCGGTGGGATCGGGACGATGCTGGGCCCTGTGGTCGGCGCGGGGATCGTGATCGCGCTG
>CALLYR010000264.1 GCA_937859005.1 uncultured Paracoccus sp.
GCGCTGAGCTATGATCACCGCATCGTGGACGGCAAGGGCGCGGTGACGTTCCTCGTGCGCGTCAAGGAGGCGCTGGAGGACCCGCGCCGGCTGCTGATGGACCTGTGATCCGGGCGGGGGCGTTTCCTGCGGGGAACGCCTCTCAACCTGAAAGGACCATGCCATGACCACCCAGCTTCTTGCCCGCTATGACATCGCCGACTTTGCCCGCTGGAAATCCGCCTTCGATGCGGATGCCGAGGACCGCGGCCACAACAGCCTGTCCGTCCTGCAGATCTGGCGCGAAGGGAACGGCCGCGTCTGGGTGCTGTTCCAGGTGTCGAACGCCGGCCGCGCGCGGGAATACCTGAACGGCGCCGCGCAGGTGTTCAACAGCCAGGCCGGCGTGTCGGCCACAGAATACCACCTGCTGGAAACCGCATGACGGCCGAGCTGACCGTCCTGGGCCTTGCCGCCATCCTGCAGGCCGTGCAGATCGGGCTGGCCGGGTGGTCGATGAACCGCGACGGGCTGTCGGAATGGAACGCCAGCCCACGGGATGCCGAGCCACGCTTCTCGGCCCGGACCGGGCGGTTGCGGCGGGCGGTCAGCAACCATTTCGAGGCGCTGGCCTTCTTCACCATCGCCGTCGTGCTGGTCCAGTTCACGCAGTCGAACTCGGGCCTGACCGCCGCCTGCGCCTGGGCCTATCTGCTGGCCCGCATCCTTTACGTGCCCGCCTATGCCCTTGGCTGGTCGCCCTGGCGGTCGGCCATCTTCGGGCTGGGGTTTCTGGCCACATTCGCGATGATCCTCGCCGCGCTTGTCTGACCGGGCGGGGCCAACCAACCCGAGGCGGCCCGGGGGCGCGAGATCCCCGGCCGACCCTGAACAGAAGGACGATGTGATGTATGACCTGATCGTGATCGGCGCCGGCCCCGGCGGCTATGTCTGCGCCATCCGCGCAGCCCAGCTCGGCCTGAAGGTCGCCTGCGTCGAAGGGCGCGAGACACTGGGCGGCACCTGCCTGAACGTCGGCTGCATCCCGTCCAAGGCGCTGCTGCACGCCAGCCACATGGCGCACGAGATGCACGCGAATTTCGCCACCCTGGGCCTGATGAACGCCCATGCCGACGTGGACTGGGACCGGATGCAGGCCTACAAGGCCGAGACGGTCGCCGCCAACACCAAGGGCATCGAGTTCCTGTTCAAGAAGAACAAGGTGGACTGGATCAAGGGCTGGGCCTCGATCCCCGCAGCCGGTCAGGTCAAGGTCGGCGACACGGTGCATGAGACGAAGAACATCGTCATCGCCAGCGGCTCGATCCCGTCGGCGCTGAAGGGGGTCGAGGTCGATAACGACGGCGGCGTGGTGGTCGATTCGACCGGCGCCCTGATGCTGAGGAAGATCCCCGAGACCATGGTCGTGATCGGCGCGGGCGTGATCGGGCTGGAACTGGGGTCCGTCTATGCCCGGCTGGGCGCCAAGGTCACGGTCATCGAGTATCTGGACGCGATCACTCCCGGCATGGACGCCGAGGTGCAGAAGCAGTTCCAGCGCATCCTGTCGAAACAGGGCTTCAAGTTCGTGATGGGCGCCGCCGTGTCGGGGGTCGAGGCCGCGGACGGCCGCGCGACGGTGACGTATCAGCCCAAGAAGGGCGGCGACGCCAAGCAGATCGACGCCGATGTGGTGCTGGTCGCAACCGGTCGGCGCCCCTGGCATGACGGCTTGGGGCTGGAGACCCTGGGCGTGCAGATCACCGACCGCGGCCAGATCGCCATCGACGGCCACTGGGCCACGAATGTCCCCGGCGTTTACGCCATCGGCGACGCGGTTCCCGGCCCGATGCTGGCCCACAAGGCCGAGGATGAAGGCATGGCCGTGGCCGAGGTGATCGCCGGCAAGCATGGCCACGTGAATTACGACGTGATCCCCGGCGTCATCTATACCACGCCCGAAATTGCCAGCGTCGGCCTGACTGAAGAGGCCGCGAAAGCCGCCGGCCGCAAGGTCAAGGTCGGCAAGTTCCCCCTGATGGGCAATGCGCGGGCCAAGGCGATGCTGCAGGCCGAAGGCTTCGTCAAGCTGGTCGCCGATGCGGAAACCGACCGCATCCTGGGCGCCCATATCATCGGCCCCGGCGCGGGCGAGATGATCCATGAAATCTGCGTGGCGATGGAATTCGGCGCCGCCGCGCAGGATGTGGCCCTGACCTGCCACGCCCATCCCACCGTCAGCGAGGCGGTGCGCGAGGCCGCGCTGGCCTGCGGCGACGGCGCGATCCACGTCTGATCCCCTTCATCGGCCGATTTCCGCCGAGACCCCGGTTCCGCGACCGGGGTCCTTGCACTCTCGCGTGACCGTGGGCGGCAGCTTCGGCTAGCCTGCGCACAACCATAAACTGAAACGCCGAGACAGTGATGACCCCAAAGACTTCGCGCCTCGTGGCGCTGGCGCTGCTGGGCGCGCTTGCCGCATGTGGCAACGCCCCGGCCGAACGGATGTATCTTGCCCAGCCCACCCGGACGCAGTCCGACCTGCATCCGAACGAGACGCCCGAGTTGCGCGCCCTGATCCGGCAGTATTCGGCGGCTTACGGCGTGCCGGAATCGCTGGTCCACCGGGTCATCGTCCGCGAAAGCCGCCATCGTCCCGGCGCCCGCAACGGCAAGTATTACGGGCTGATGCAGATGCTGCCTGCCACGGCGCGCGGCATGGGCTACAAGGGATCGCCCACCGGGCTGCTCGATGCGGAAACGAACCTGAAATACGGCGTCAAATATCTGCGCGGCGCGTATATCGTTGCGGACGGCAACCCCGACCGCGCGATCAAGTGGTATTCCAAGGGCTATTACTACGAGGCCAAGCGCAAGGGCCTGCTGGAGGAAACCGGCCTGCGCTGATCGCGGCCGGTCTGGTGGCCAGCCGGCGGGGCAATGGTCCCGTCTGCATCGGGTTCCCGGCCCGCTTTCCACAAGCCATCATCCGCTGGGCCAAACGAAGATCACCGGGCCGGGTCGCCCAGCCAGTCAAGGATCGCCTGCCGGTCGCCGTCCAGCCCTGGTGCGGGCGGCAGCACCATGGGGTCGGGCAGGTCGGACATCTTGACCGGATTGCCCGCGCAGGGCAGCGGGCGGCCGCCCGGTCCCTCGGCAATCGTGACCACCATGTTACGCGCCAGGATCTGCGGGTCGCGCATCACCTCGGCCACGTTCTGAATCGCGCCGGTGGGGACACCTGCGGCCTCCAGCACGGCGATCCAATGGGCGCGCGGGCGATCCAGGGTCACCGTTTCAACCAGCCCCTTCAGCGTCCTGACGTTCTCGCAGCGCGCGGCATTGGTGGCAAAGCGGGGATCGCGCTCCAGCGGGCCAAGCCCCAGCGCCGCGCAGGCCTTCGCGAACAGCGCATCGTTGCCGGCGGCCAGCACGAACTGGCCGTCCTGCGCATGATAGGTTTCGAACGGCGCGATCGTCGGATGCCGCGCCCCGTTCGGGCCGGGGGGCACACCCGTCACCGCCGTGATCGCCACCGCATGTTCCAGAATGGCAAGCTGGCTGTCCAGCATCGCCACGTCGATCTTTTGCCCGAGGCCGGTCTGATGCCGCGCCAGCAGCGCCGCCAGCACCCCCTGCGTCAGGAACATCCCCGCCACGATGTCCCCGTTGGATGCGCCGACGCGAACCGGAT
>CALLYR010000265.1 GCA_937859005.1 uncultured Paracoccus sp.
CGTGTTCCAGCCCATATGCGGCACCTTCAGCCGCGAATCGGCAGGCCGGATGCGGTCCACCCGCCCGTGGATCAGTCCGAAACCCGGCGTCTCGCGGTATTCGAGCCCCCGGTCGGCCAGCATCTGCATCCCCACGCAGATCCCCAGAAACGGCACAGCCCGCACCTGCACCGCATGGTCCAGCGCCTCGGCCATGCCCGGCACCGCGTCGAAGGCCGCGCGGCAGGCCGGGAACGCGCCGTCGCCCGGCAGCACGATCCGGTCGGCCCTGGCCACCGCGTCGGGGTCCGAAGTCACGGCAATTTCCGCCCCCAGATCGCGGCCGACCCGCGCAAAGGCCTTTTCAGCCGAATGCAGGTTGCCGCTTTCATAGTCGATCAGCGCGACGCGCATCCTGTTCCCCCTTCACCCGCCGTCACAGCGCGCCCTTGGTCGAAGGCACGGCGTCCCCCATGCGCGGGTCGGGTTCCACCGCCTCGCGCAGCGCGCGCGCCACGGCCTTGAAGGCGGCTTCGGCGATATGATGCGCGTTCAGACCGTGGATCAGATCGACATGCAGGGTGATGCCGCCATGGGTGGACAGGGCCTGAAAGAACTCCCGCACCAGTTCGGTGTCGAAACCACCGATGGTGGACGCGGGAAAGCCCACGTTCCAGACCAGATAGGGCCGCCCCGACAGGTCCAGCGCCGCCCGGACCAGCGCATCGTCCATCGCCAGATGAAAGCTGCCATACCGGCGGATGCCGCGCTTGTCCCCCAGCGCCTGCGTCAGCGCCTGTCCCAGCGCGATGCCGCAATCCTCGACCGTGTGATGGGCGTCGATATGCAGATCGCCCTCGGCCTCAAGGTCGATGTCGATCAGCGAATGGCGCGCCAACTGGTCGATCATGTGGTCGAAGAAGCCGACTCCGGTGCGGCTGGAATGGCGCCCCTGCCCGTCCAGATCGACGCTGACCGTGATCCGGGTTTCGTTGGTGGTTCGGCTGACGGTGGCGCGGCGCATGGGCTTGTCCGGTGCTGGAAGACTGCCCCTGCCATAGCCGGAAGCGGTGGCCGGACGCAACGCGCAGCGCCGTCAGACCAGCCACAGATCGGCGGCGCGCAGGCGGTGACGCAGGGCCTTTTCCTTCAGGGGAATCTGATCCGCGAACATGGGGGCAATCTGCTTGCGGCCGATGCCCTGGCCGATCAGCCGTTCCGCGGGCGCCCAGCCCTGCATCAGCGGCGCGATCTGCGGCAGGGCGGCAATCGCCTCCATTTCCGCGATGGCGCGTTCGGGACCGCGGGCATAAAGCAGCGGCAGGTTGCGGTAATGGGTGGTCACGTCACCGTCCAGCCCGGCCAGTTCCGGGCCGGGCCGCCCGCCGCCCAGACTGTGGATGACCAGCGGCAGCACCACCTGATCCAGCCACGGGTCCAGCGACTGGCAGGCCAGCGCCTCGCCCGGCTCGTCCCGGACCGCGCGCGCCCAGTCCAGAAAGCGCCGCCCGAATTCCGCCGGGTCCGCCCCGAAGAACCAGCCCGCGTTGAAATAGAGATAGCGTTCCCAGTGGTCGTCCGGCTGGGACAGCTCCAGCGAGCCGTCCATCTGCAACCCGAAGCGGTCGTAAAGCGACCGCCAGATCGCGTCATGTCCCGGACCATACAGGGGCGGCTCGGGCCATGTCCCCTCGCGCCGCATGGATGCCGAGGGGCGCGTGAAATCGAACGGCACCCTGCCGATGTCGCCGGTAATCAGCGTGTCGCTGTCCAGGAACAGAAACGGGCGATCCAGGTCCGGAACGCCCAATGCCTCGATCTTGTTGCCATAGGGATAGCTGCGGCCGAAATGCCGGGCGGCAAAGGGACGAATCTCGGCGCCGAAGGCATCCAGCGCCGCCCGCGCCTGCCCGCCGATGCGGGTGTCCACGCCCGCCCAGGCATCCTGCGGCAGCGGCTCGGCCACGATCAGGCGGCCCGGAAAATCCGGCGCGTTGCGGTGCAGGCTGGCGGCCAGGATCGCGGCCTGCCGGTCCAGCCCGCCGCCCTGCGCGACGATCAGGATGTCGAAGACCTGCCTATCCTGCGGGGCTTGCGCCTGCGGTTCAGCCTGCCCCCTTGCGGCCCGCGTGGCGCGGCGTTCGGCACGGGCGGCTTCGCGGGCGCTCTGGTTGGCGCTG
>CALLYR010000266.1 GCA_937859005.1 uncultured Paracoccus sp.
GATGGCGTGAACGGGCCGCTGGAGCCGTGGGACTGGCGCTTCTATGCCGCCCGCGTCCGCGAGCGCCGCCACGCCATCGACGAGGAGACGGTCAAGCCTTTCCTGTCGCTGGACAACGTGATCGCCGCGGCCTTCGACGTGGCGGGGCGGCTGTTCGGCCTGACGGCCGAGCCGTTCAAGGCACCCCTGTGGCATCCCGACGTGCGCGCCTGGCGATTCTCGCGCAACGGGCGCGAGATGGCGGTGTTCCTGGGCGATTACCTCGCCCGGCCCGGCAAGCGCTCGGGCGCATGGTGTTCGGCGCTGCGGCCCCAGCACGCCTTGGGCGAGGGGCAGCGGGCCATCGTGGTCAATGTCTGCAATTTCACGCCCGGCGCGGACGGCGGCCCCGCGCTGCTGTCCTGGGACGATGCCCGCACGGTCTTTCACGAATTCGGCCATGCGTTGCACCACATCCTGTCGGACGTGACCCATCCCTCGATTTCCGGCACTTCGGTCGCGCGCGATTTCGTCGAACTGCCCAGCCAGCTTTACGAACACTGGCTGGAAGTGCCCGAGGTTCTGGCCACCCACGCCCGCCATGTGGACAGCGGCGCAGGGCTGGACCCGGCCACCATCGCGCGCCTCATCGCGGTGGGGCGGGCGGATGCGGGCTTTGCCACCGTCGAATATCTGCAATCGGCGCTGGTCGATCTGGCGCTGCACCGGGGGGCGCCGCCCGACGATCCCATGGCCCGGCAGGCCGAGGTGCTGGCCGCGCTGGGCGCTCCCGCCGCCATTCCGATGCGTCATGCGGTGCCGCAGTTCCAGCACGTCTTTGCCGGCGACGGCTATTCGGCGGGCTACTACAGCTATCTGTGGGCCGAGGTGATGGACGCCGACGCCTTCGCGGCTTTCGAGGAGGCGGGCGATCCCTTCGATCCCGAAACCGCGCGCCGGCTGGAACGCAGCATCCTGTCGCGGGGCGGCAGCCGTCCCGCCGATGCGTTGTGGCGCGAATTTCGGGAACGAAAGCCGGGGGTTGCCGCGTTGTTGCGGGGACGCGGCCTGTTGCCGGTCGTTTCGCATGAGGGAGTAACCGGAAAATGACCTATCTGAAACCCGCACTGGCACTGGCCGCCGCCCTGACGCTGGCTGCCTGCGACGACATGAGCACCACCACCGTCACCGTACCGGGCGAGGCGCCGGTGGTCGTGGACGCGCCCGAGATGGCCGCCGCCGTGCCCGACGCCACCAGCGGCCCCATGGAGGGAGCCGACACCCTGAACGGCACCTGGAACCTCGTCGCCTCGCAATGCGGCGACCCGGCCAGCCAAGGGCGGCTTGTCGTCAGCGGCAACCGCTTCACCTTCCCGACGACCGAATGCACGGCCACTTCGGCAGAGGTCCAGACCAACTATACCAGCGTATCGCTGGGCTGCTCGAGCGCGCCGAACCGGCAGCTGAACATCTCGCTGCGGGCCGGGCAGATGCGCGTGACCGAAAATTCGACCACGCTGACCTATTTCCGCTGCATGTGACGCGAGGCGCGCCTGCGCGCAAGGCACGAAGGCCGGGCCCATGCCCGGCCTTTTTGCGTCACTCCCGCAGCTCGTCCGGGGCGACGCCCCACAGCGCGGTCTTGGGCACCCAGCCCTTTTCGCCGCCCCCCGATACACGGCACCAGTCGCGGTTGCATTCATGCAGCCGCACGATGGCGCCCGCCTCGGCCCGCGCGACGACGCTGCCGTTGCTGTCGGGGCGCGCGCGCAGTTCGGCCATGTCGCTGGTCACGATGGCGGTCCGCACCCCGGACAACAGCGAATAATGCACCCAGCCGCCGGCGCCGTCCTGATCCTCGACCCGGCGCCAGTGGCCGAATTCCGCCACCACCCGCAGCGGCATGCCGGGATGGCGGAACACCCAGTCGATCCGGTGCGACAGGCTGGGGCCGCGCCGGGCGTTCCCCTCGCTGCCCTTCAGCGAGACATAGCGGGGCAGGGGCAGGTTCGTGACCGGCCCCTTCGACGGGTCGCGGGGGGCGGACTGGTGGCGGCTGATCAGGGAATCGGCCGTGACCTCGGCCGGATCGACCAGCGTGGGGGCCTTTCCGGCGGCCGTGCCGTCGGCGGCCCCGGCCGCGCCGCCCAGTGCCAGCGCCGCCGCCAGCGCCACCCCCGCCGCCAGCCGGCGCCCGCACGCCGGAAACCGCCCCTGTTCCGGCCCTT
>CALLYR010000267.1 GCA_937859005.1 uncultured Paracoccus sp.
GAAAGGCGACAGCCCCTTGGGGAGGACGAGATGACAGCAGCCACGCCACAGGAACGCCGCGCAACCGCGCCGCGCCTGTCCGCCGACCGGGTCCGGGACATCCTGATCGTGGACGACCATCCGCTGATGTGCGACGCCTTGGCATTGACACTGAAGATCAGCTTCGGCTGCCGCAGCGTGCGCACGGCGCGCAGCCTGGCGGCGGCGGTCGAACAGATCCGCACCCAGGGGGCGCCCGACGCGGTGATCCTGGACCTGAACCTTCCCGATGCGCGCGGTGCCGAAGGCATCGTCACGCTGCGCCGTCACCTGCCGGGTGTGCCGATCACGATGATTTCCGCCGATCTGGAAAACGCGATGATTTCGGCTGCGATGGCGGCGGGGGCGCAGGGCTATATCTCGAAATCGCTGGGGCGCGAGGCGCTGGTGGACAGCCTGCGCCGCATGTGGGAGGGCGAGCGCGTCACCCCCGACAGCTATGAGCCCGAGGCCGCGGGGGACGCGGATCAGGCCCGCACCGAACTTGCCCGCCGCTTCGCCACGCTGACGCCGCAGCAGATGAAGATCCTGCGCCTGATCTGCCAGGGCAAGGCGAACAAGGAAATCAGCTATGAACTGTCGATCGCCGAGGCGACGGTAAAGACCCACATCACCGCGATCATGTCCAAGATCAACGCCCGCCGCCGCACCCAGGCGGTGCTGCTGGCCAACAGCGCGCGGCTGTTCGAGCCGGTATAGAGGGGGATGACCTTGGCCGGACAGGCGCTGGCCCCCGTCACGGTGACGGCTGCATCGGACGCGCCCGACGCGGCCGCGGTCCTGCTGGCGGGGCTTGCGCCCTGCGATCCCGCGCTGATCCTGCTGTTCGGCTCGCCGCGCGAGGCGCTGGGACCCTTGGCGCGCGACCTTCATGCGGCGCTGCCGCAGGCGCGGATCGCGGGCTGTTCCTCGGCGGGGGAAATCGGGGACTGCGGCTATCAACGGGGCACGGTGCTGGCGATCGGCTTTCCGCGTGCGGCTTTCCGCGCGACTGCCATCGCATTGCGCGATCAGCGCGACATCCCGGTGTCGGCCTGGCTGTCGGCGCTGCGCAGCCTGCGGGCGGACTTCGCCCCCGACCCGAACCGGGCGCAGTTCGGCATCCTTCTGGCCGACGGCGTGTCGCGCAACGAGGACGTGTTGGTCGCGGCGCTGGATGCGGCGCTGCCGGGCCTGCCGGTGGTGGGCGGGTCGGCCGGGGACGGGCTGGAGTTCCAGGAAACCTGCCAGATCCTCGACGGCCGCCCGGTTCCCGGTGCTGCGGTCTTCGTTCTGGTCGAAACCGCGCTGACGGTGGCCGAGGTCAGCTTTGCCCATTTCAGCCCCACGGCGCAGCGGGCGGTGGTGACGGCCGCCGATCCCGCCACCCGCACGATCCTTGAACTGAATGCCGAACCCGCGGCCCAGGAATATGCGCGCATGGCCGGGCTGGACCCCGCAGCGCTGCAGCCCGTCGATTTCGCGTCCCATCCGCTGCTGCTGCGGACCGGGCGGCGCCATCATGTCCGCGCCATCAGCGAGACGACGGCGGGGGGCGGGCTGCGGCTGATGTCGGCCATCGACATCGGCACGGTCCTGACGCTGGGCCGGGCCGAGGATGTGACCGGCGGCTTTGCCGCGGCGCTCGACGCGCTGCCCCGGCCGCCGCTGATGGTGCTGGGCTTCGACTGCATCCTGCGCAGGCTGGCGGTGGAACGGGCGGGGATGACCGGGATCATGGCCGATCTGTTCGCGCGGTATAATGTCGCGGGCTTCAATACCTATGGCGAACAGCACAGCGGCATGCATGTGAACCAGACCTTCGTGGGCCTGGCCCTGATGCCGCCTGCAGGGACGCGCACCGATGCTGCATGAGGGCGACGGTCCCGAACGCCGGGCCGAAAAGCTGGAACGGATCGCGCAGGTCCTGATCGAACGCGTGGACCGGCTGGAGGAGACGCGCGGTTCCGCCTGGTCGATGTTCCAGGCGGCGGTCGCGCTGGAACAGGAAGCCATTGCGCGGACCCGCGACCTGGAACGGGCCTTGGCCGACCTGTCGGAAAAGAACCGCGACCTGGCCGTGGCCCGCGCGAGCGCCGAAGAGGCGAACCGGTCCAAGACCCGCTTCCTGCGCGCGGCCAGCCACGACCTGCTGCAACCCCTGTCGGCGGCGCGGCTGTTCCTGTCGGCGCTGAGCGACACCGATCTGGACCCCCTTCAGCACGAGTTGACCTCGCGCCTTGCCGGGGCCTTCGAATCGGTCGAGGAATTGATGCACGCGGTCCTCGACATCAGCCGGCTGGACAGCCAGCGGATCGAATTTCACCGCAAGCCGGTGGCGCTGGACGATCTGTTCCGGCGGCTGGCGGTCGAATACGGGCCGATGGCCGAATCGCGGGGGCTGCACCTGCGCTTTGCGCCGACCTCGGCGGTGGTGGACAGCGACCCGGTGTTCCTGCGCCGCATCGCCCAGAACCTGCTGTCGAACGCGATCAAGTATACCGATTCGGGCGGCGTGCTGGTCGGCGTGCGCCACCGCGCCGGGCGCATCTGGATCGAGATCCACGATACCGGCCCCGGCATCGCCCCCGGCGACCGCGCCCGCATCTTCGACGAATTCCAGCGCGTCGGGCGCGAGGGGGGGCCTGCCGGCATGGGGCTGGGCCTGTCGATCGTGCGCCGCGCCTGCGCCAAGCTGGGCCATGCGCTGACCGTGGACAGCGAACCGGGGCGCGGCACCGTGTTCCGCGTGGGCCTGCATCCGGCGGAACCCGGCATGGGCAAGGCTGCGCCGCAGGGTGTGACGGGCGGGGCAGCGCGGCCCGATGACGCGCGCGGCCTGCGTTCGCGCGTGATTCTGGTGGTGGAAAACGACGCGGCGATGCGGAGGGCCTATGAAATGATGCTGGCCGACCGTTTCGGCATGGTGGTGCGCGCGACCGGCGGCACCGCCGAGGCACTGGCCGCCGCGGGCGTGGACGATCCCCCGGACGTGATCCTGACTGACTATAACCTGGATGCGGGGGATACGGGACTGCACGCGATCGCCGCCCTGCGCGCGGTGGCGGGCCATCCGGTGCCCGCGATCATGGTTACCGCCCGGCTTGACCCGCAGATCGCGCGGGATTGCGGCAACGCGGGCGTGCCGCTGTTGGAAAAGCCCGTGCGTCCCGACGACCTGCGCGCCATGCTGCTGAAGGTGCTGGCCTGGGACAAAGGGCGCAGCGGCATGGCCGCAGGGCTTGCATGATCGGCCGCGGCCCGCGCATCCTGTGGTCAAAGGGGGAGGGCTGCATGATGTTCGGGACCTCGCTGCGACATGGACGGCTTTTCGCGGCCGCCGCCCTGGCCGTGGCGCTGGCGTTGCCCGACGGGGCGCGGGCGGACGAGGCCGGCGATCTGGTCATGGCCGACCGGGGGCCGTGGAAGCTGGAACAGCCGCTGGTCTGGAAGCTGACTCATGCCGGCCCCCTCGTGCCGGGGCTGCCGCAGGCCACCGCCGGAACGGTCAGCCTGGTACAGGTGACCGACCCTTCGGATGGCAAGCCGGTGCTGCAGCTGGAACAGAAAACGGATGCCGGCCAGCGGACCATCGGTCCCTTCCCGGTGTCGGGCGGCGACCCGGTGGTGGTGTTCTTTCTGGAAAACGTTGCGCGCGACATGGCGGCGCTGAGCGGGGGCAACCCGTTCTATATCCGCAACCGCATCAAGGATGCCCTGTTCCGGGGCGGCGAGGTCGAGCATGGCGCGGACCGGAACACGGTGGTGCTGAAACCCTTCGTGGGGGATGCGAACAGCAACCGGATGGGCGGCTTCGAGACGCTGGAAATCCGTTTCGTCACCGACCCCGACCCCCGCCATCCGCTGCGCGAACTGGTGGCCGAGACCTCGGGCTCGGTGACGCCCGCGGTTCCCGCCGCCAGACCGGGGGCCGCCTCCACGGCGCCCGCGCCCTGGCGCACGGCGATGGTGCTGCAATGACATGGGGGCCGGGACTGGCCGCGGCTGTGGCGGCCTGCCTGCCGCTTGCCGCAGCGGCGCAGGGGGTCAACGACTATCCGACTGCGGCGCGGGCGGAATATGTGATGACCTGCATGGCGACGAATGGCGAGACGCCGGAAATGCTGGAACGCTGTTCCTGCGCCATCGACAACATCGCCGCGGTTCTGCCCCATGACCGCTATGTCGGCGCGGAGACGGTGCTGCGCATGCGCCAGACCACAGGCGAACGGGCCGGAATGTTCCGCACGGGCGCCCTGCCGGATGCCATGATCGCCGATCTGCGCCGCGCCGAGGCCGAGGCCGAGATCCTGTGTTTCTGACCTTCCGATGGATTTGCCATGAGTTTTGACCGCCGCATCCGGATTGCGCCCTCGATCCTGTCCGCCGACT
>CALLYR010000268.1 GCA_937859005.1 uncultured Paracoccus sp.
CTCCTTTCGGGTTGTCGTGGCAATTCCGGCAAGGCGCCTCACGCAGCGCCTTGTCTGTTGGATGCAGCACGGGCCGAAAGGTTCCCGGCCGCGATGAAGGGTTCCGCCCCGATCCCCGGCGCGTCCCTGTCCTGAGGGATCGCCGCCGGTCCGGGCGGTGCCGCAACTTCTTCCAGCGGCCACGGATGCCGGACAGTTCCTTGGCCTTGCGCGCAAAATCGGGCGCCACCTTCCGATAATTGAAAATACGCCGGAATCGGAGTAGGCTGGCCTGGACCTTAAATGGACGCGACCCTTTCGCCGGGAAGTTTGGCGACAGCCGGCATGGCTGAGAAAGGGGAGACCCCATGACCTTCGGCGTCTGGCTGCGACGGCAGCCGCCCGGCGATCCGGATCTGGATTCCCTCCAGGGTTTCGCGGGCGGGCGCAGCACTCTGGCCTGGCCCTATCACAGCAGCGATCTCGGGCCCTATGTCGCGGCGGTCGGCACCCACCCGGACGAGGCGCAGCGGACGGCCCTTCTGGATGCACTGGGCCGGGCCTATCAGCGATGGCTCATCGAGGAGGGGGACATCCGCGGGACGTCCGGGGGCTGGTCCGGCCTTCTGAGCCAGCGGCTGGGCACGATCCTGCTGACGGTGTTCGGCCTTGTGGTCGCCGTTGCGCTGGCGTCCGGAACCTTTCACCCCGCCTTCCTTGACTCGCTGGCCGCCGAGGGCACCGCCCGCGGGCTCATCACCTTTCTGTTTTCGATGTCCACCATCGCGATCATCATTCTGGCCGCGGTTGCGGTGTTCTGGGTGAATCAGGAGGAGCTCAAGGACCGCTTCGGCTATGCCAAGGACCTCGTGACCGTCCTCATCGGCGTCCTGGGCACGATCATGGGATTCTACTTCGGTTCCGCCGTAAAGGAGCAGGCGCCGCTGACCGCCCCGGCCTCAGCAGAGGCCGGGGCCGTCCTGCCCGAAGCCGACGGCACAACGGTCCCTTCAGGCCAGCCGGACTGAGGCGGGCGTGCCGCGCTGCCGCATTGCCGCAAGGTTCCGCAGCCCGGACGGCAGACCGATGCACTGGCGGGGCTTTCCTTCGTGATGGCGGAGCAGGGCCGGGGCTTTCCGAACGAGGAACGCGCGACCTGCGATCGCGGCCCGGCCGCGCCCGCCAAGGGTGTCCGGCTGCAGGCGCGGCCCGTGGAAGAAACGGCGG
>CALLYR010000269.1 GCA_937859005.1 uncultured Paracoccus sp.
GGCCTCGATCTGCTCGCGCCATTCGGCATAGGCTTCGGGCGCGAACAGGACGGGCGCCAGTTCCATCGCCTGCGCGACGCAGGGAGGGGCTGCGTGGACGACATGGGCGCCGGCGCGGGCCAGAGCCTCGAGCGCCTCGGCAAAGGCGGCGGCCGGGCCTTCGCGGGTGCCGTCGAAGGGCACGCCGTCCAGCACCATCAGCCGCAGCCCCGAGGCCGCCGCCCCACGCAGGTCGGGGGCGGCTTCGCCGCGCAGGACGGCGTAAAGCTCGGCGCAATCCTCGACCGTGCGGGCCAGCGGACCCAGCGTGTCGAATCGGCGGCACAGCGGCAGCACCCCCCGCGCGTCCACGGCGCCATGCGTGGGCTTGAAGCCGACCAGCCCGTTCCACGCCGCCGGCACCCGGATCGCCCCGCCGGTGTCCGACCCCACCGCCGCCGCCGCCAGACCCAGTGCCACCGACACGGCCGCGCCCCCGGACGACCCCCCCGCCACCAGCGCGGGGTCCAGCGCATTCGGGACGGTGGCGACCGGCGGATTCAGTCCCAACCCGGAAAAGGCCAGTTCGGTCATGTGGGTCTTGCCCAGGCAGACCGTCCCCTGCGCCGCCGCCGTGGCCAGAACGGCGGCATCGGCCAAAGGCGTGCGCCCTTCCAGCAGCAGCGATCCGGCCTCGGTCGCCACGCCCGCGCTGTCGATATTGTCCTTCCAGCTGAGAGCCACCCCGTCCAGCAGGCCGCGGCGCAGCCCGGCTTTCGCGCGGTCATGGGCGGCGATGGCCTCGGCGCGCGCGCGTTCGGGGGTGGTGCGGGCATAGATGCGGGCCGCGTCGGGCTGGCGCGCGATGGCGTCCAGATAGCCGTCGGCCAGATCGACGGGGCTGACCAGACCCGCCAGAATCGCGCGCCCCTGTGCCGCCGCCGGTGATTTCAGCCAGTCCATGCGCCCCCCCGCCGAATGCCGCCGCCACGCTAGCGCAAGGCACGCGGGCGCGGCAATGGCGCATGGACGCCGCCCGCGCCGGGCCCTAGGGTGGCGGGCATGAAGACCGATCATGATGTCATCATTGCGGGCGGCGGCCTGAACGGTCCGGCGCTGGCGCTGGCGCTGGCGGATGCCGGGCTGTCGGTCGCCGTCGTCGATGCCCGCCCGGCCCCCGACCGTGCCGCCGAGGGCTTCGACGGGCGCGCCTATGCGCTGGCGCTGGCCTCGTGCCGGCTGCTGCAGGCGCTGGGCCTGTGGCGCGA
>CALLYR010000270.1 GCA_937859005.1 uncultured Paracoccus sp.
AGATGCGACAGCTCGGCCAAGGGCGCCCGGTCGCCGCCCAGCACGACCGCATCGCCGCCGAAGCGACCGACGACCGTCACCGGCACGGTTGCCTGCGCCGCATGTCCCGCCAGCGTCTCGGCATCCGCAGGCGCGCAGGCCAGCAGGTAACGGGCCTGATCCTCGCCAAACAGTTGCGCGATGTCGCCCGTGTCCAGCGTGACGCCCAGACCCGCCGCCTCGGCCATCTCGAAGGCGGCCAGCGCCAGACCCCCGTCCGACAGGTCGGAGGCTGCCCGGATCAGCGCGCGGTTGGCCAGCAGGAAATCGCCGTGCAGCCGTTCTGCGACCAGATCGACATGCGGCGCGTCGCCCGCCTCGATCCCCCAGGCCTCGGCTGCCAGCGCCGACTGGCCCAGATGGCCGGCGGTCGTGCCGATCACCACGGCCAGATCACCGGGACCGGGGCAGCCCGCGATGATCTCGTCCAGATCGTCGATCAGCCCGACGCCGCCGATGGTGGGCGTGGGCAGGATCGCCTGACCGTCGGTTTCGTTGTAAAGGCTGACATTGCCCGACACGATGGGAAAATCCAGCGCCCGGCAGGCCTGCCCGATCCCCTGGATCGCGCCGACGAACTGGCCCATGATTTCCGGCTTTTCAGGATTGCCGAAGTTCAGGTTGTCGGTCGCCGCCAGCGGCGTCGCTCCCGCGGCGACAAGGTTGCGCCAAGCCTCGGCCACCGCTTGGCGTCCGCCCTGAACGGGGTTGGCCCGGACATAACGGGGCGTCACGTCGCTGGTGAAGGCCAGCGCCTTGCGGGTGCCGTGGACGCGCACGACGCCTGCGCCAAGGCCGGGCTTGCGGATCGTGTCGCCGCCGACCTGGCTGTCATACTGTTCCCAGACCCAGCTTTTGTGGGCATGGTTGGGCGAGCCGATCAGCGTCTTCAGCGCCGCGATGGGGGTGATGTCCGGCAAGGCGGGCATCGGGGCGGCGGCAGGGGTTTCCACCCACGGCCGGTCGTATTCCGGCGCGCTGGACGACAGCTTGGACAGCGGCAGGTCGGCCCTCACCTCGTTGCCGTGCAGGATCAGGAAGCGGTCCTCGGCGATGGTCTCGCCGACGATGGCAAAGTCGAGATCCCATTTCTCGAAGATCTCGCGCGCCTCGGCCTCTTTCTCGGGCTTCAGCACCATCAGCATCCGTTCCTGCGATTCCGACAGCATCATCTCATAGGCCGTCATGGCGGTCTCGCGGGTGGGCACGCGGTCCAGGTCCAGACGGATGCCGAGGCCGCCCTTGTCGCCCATTTCCACCGCCGAACAGGTCAGGCCCGCCGCGCCCATGTCCTGAATGGAAATCACCGCATCGGTCGCCATCAGTTCAAGGCAGGCTTCCAACAGGCATTTCTCGGTGAAGGGGTCGCCCGCCTGAACGGTGGGGCGCTTTTCCTCGATGGTGTCGTCGAATTCGGCGCTGGCCATGGTGGCGCCGCCCACGCCGTCGCGGCCGGTCTTGGCGCCCAGATAGACGACCGGCATCCCCACGCCTGAGGCCGCGGAATAGAAGATGCGGTCGGCCTGCGCCAATCCGGCGGCGAAGGCGTTGACCAGGCAGTTGCCGTCATAGGCGCGGTGGAAGCGGACCTCGCCACCCACGTTCGGCACGCCGAAGGCGTTGCCATAGGCGCCGATTCCCTCGACCACGCCCTTGACCAGATGGGGCGTGCGGGGGTGTTCGGGACGCCCGAAGCTCAGCGCGTCCATCGCGGCGATGGGGCGGGCGCCCATCGTGAAGACGTCGCGCAGGATGCCGCCCACGCCGGTCGCGGCGCCCTGATGCGGCTCAATATAGCTGGGGTGGTTGTGGCTTTCCATCTTGAAGACCACCGCCTGCCCGTCGCCGATATCGACCACGCCCGCGTTTTCGCCCGGACCGCAGATCACCTGCGGGCCGCTGGTCGGCAGCGTGCGCAGCCATTTCTTGGACGATTTGTAGGAGCAATGCTCGTTCCACATCGCCGAGAAGATGCCAAGCTCGGTAAAGGTCGGCTCGCGCCCCAGCAGGTCGAGGATGCGCTGGTATTCGTCGGGCTTCAGCCCATGCGCCGCAATCAGGTCCGGAGTGATGGCGGGGTCGTGCATGGCTGGCCTCGGCGCTGACAGGATTGGCGTCTTGTAGGTCGCCCCGCGCGGCCCTTCAACTGCCTGCCTGCAGCGCATTCCGAAAAGCCGGTGCGCAAAAAAAAGCCGGGCATGACGCCCGGCCCAAGTCCAACAGGGAGGTGAAGAAACGCGCAAGTCGCCTCGCCGCGTTGTCTTCGAGAGAAGAGATACGCCGAAACCCCTTGTCACACAAGGCGAGGGACGCTGCAGTTGCAGCATGACCGCTATGTGTGGTTTGCATGTCACGGTCTTGGCGCGGCGTTCACAGGGAACGATCATCCTTCCAGGGTGCGCCGTGTCGCCTGGATTTCCTCGATGACGAAATCACGGAATGCTGCGACGCGGCGCGAGGCCCGCAACTCTTCCGGGAAGGCCAGGAAGACCGGCACCTCGGTCGATTCAATTTCCGGCAGGACCCGGACGAGATGAGGGAAATCAAGGGTCAGGTAATCAGGCAGGATCCCGATCCCGACGTGGTTCAGCACCGCCTGCAGCACCGCGAAGTAGTTGTTCACCAGCAGGGTCGAGGTCATGTTCTGCGACAGCAGCATCTGCGCGAGCGCCGCGCCCGAACTGACCTGCGGGGTGTTCGGGCTCTGGCAGATCAAGCGGTGGGGCGCCAGATCCTCGACCCCCGCCGGCCTGCCGGTGCGGTCCAGATATTCCTGCGAGGCATAAAGCCGCATGCGGATGTTCAGCAGCCGCCGCCGGATCAGGTCGGCCTGGCTGGGCTCCTTCATGCGGATCGCCACATCGGCCTCGCGCATGGGAAGGTCCAGCACCCGTTCCTCAAGGATCAGGTCGATCTTGAGATCGGGATAGCGGGCGTAAAGCCTGGCCAGCCGCGGCACCAGCCAGAAGGTGCCGAAGCCGGTGGTGGTCGTGACCTTCAGCTCGCCGCTGACGTGATCCTCGCTGTCGCGGATACGGGCGGATGTGGTATCCAGCTTGCGCGCCATGGCTTTGGTTGCATCGAACAGCATCTCGCCCTGTTCGGTCAGGATAAGGCCGCGCGCGTGACGGTGGAACAGGGTGGTATCCAGCGATTCTTCCAGGCCACGGATCTGCCGGCTGACGGCGGATTGCGACAGGTGCAATACGTCCCCTGCATGGGTCAGGCTGCCCGCCTCGGCCACTGCGTGGAAAATCCGCAGCTTGTCCCAGTCCATTCGGTTCTCCTGCCATACAGCCAGCGAAGGCTAGCCTTGCGTTCGGTGCAACTCATACAGACATCACTGCTGACAACAAAACGCTTTATCGGTCAACCTTTCTGACCTATAATCGCTGCAAGTTGCGGGAGGAGCGACATGACTGTTCAGGATATCACCCTGGCCGACCGGTTCGATCTGTCGAAGCACCACGTCCTGCTGAACGGGACGCAGGCGCTGGTGCGCCTGATGCTGATGCAGGCGGCGCGTGACAAGGCGGCGGGGCTGAACACGGCGGGCTTCGTCACCGGCTATCGCGGCAGCCCGCTGGGCGGCGTCGATCTGCAGATGATGAAGTCGAAGAAGCTGCTGGAACCTGCCAACATCCTGTTCCAGCCGGGCCTGAACGAGGATCTGGCCGCGACCGCCATCTGGGGCAGCCAGCAGGCCGAGCTGCGCGGCGAAGGCAAATACGACGGCGTGTTTGCGCTGTGGTATGGCAAGGGGCCGGGGGTGGACCGTTCCGGCGACGTGATGCGGCATGGCAACATGGCCGGGTCGTCCAGACATGGCGGGGTCGTCATGGCGATGGGCGACGACCACACCGGCGAAAGCTCGACCGTGCTGCACCAGTCCGACTGGGCGATGGTGGACGCCTATATCCCCGTCCTGTCGCCCGCGGGTGTGCAGGAGATCCTGGACTTCGGCCTTTACGGCTGGGCGCTGAGCCGCTTTGCAGGCGTCTGGACGGGTCTCAAGACCATGAAGGACACGGTCGAGGCGACCAGCGTCGTGGACGGCGATCCCTTCCGCATGAACTTCGTGACGCCCGACGACTTCGCGATGCCCGAAGGCGGGCTGAACATCCGCCTGGGCGACACGCCGGTCGCGCAGGAAGCGCGGATGATCGACTACAAGCGCTTCGCGGCCGAAGCCTTTGCCCGCGCGAACCGCATCGACCGCCGCGTCTGGGGCAAGCCCGGCGCCAGGATCGGCATCTGCGCCGCCGGCAAGAACTGGCTGGACGTGGTTCATGCCCTGTCCCTGCTGGGGCTGGACCAGGCCGAAGCCGAGCGGCTGGGCATCACCACCTACAAGATCGGCCAGACCTTTCCGCTGGACATGACCAGCTTCCATGAATGGGCCGAAGGCCTGGACCTCATCATCGTGGTCGAGGAAAAGCGCAAGCTGATCGAGGTGCAGGTCAAGGAGGCGATCTTCGACGACCGCCGCGGCCGCCGCGTCTATGGCTGGCACAAGGGCGACAGCTGGGAACATGGCCGCCGGATCGAACTGTTCCCGACCCGCTATGCGCTGGACCCGGTGCTGATTGCGCAGCGGCTGGGCGACATCCTGATCGAGGAAGGCCGCCGCACCGACCGGCTGGAATCCGCGATGACGCGGCTGGCCGAGACGCGCCGCAACGACAATGCGCCCGAGATCGCGGTGCGCACACCGTGGTTCTGTTCGGGCTGTCCGCACAACAGTTCGACCAAGGTGCCCGAGGGCAGCCGCGCCTATGCCGGGATCGGCTGCCACTATATGGTCCAGTGGATGGACCGCGAAACCACCGGCTTCACCCAGATGGGCGGCGAGGGTGCGAACTGGGTCGGCGAGGCGCCATTTTCCAAAAGACCCCATGTGTTCCAGAACCTTGGCGACGGAACCTATAACCATTCCGGCTCGCTCGCGATCCGCGCGGCCAAGGCCGCGGGCACCAATATCACCTACAAGATCCTCTTTAACGACGCCGTCGCCATGACCGGTGGCCAGCCGAACGAGGGCGGACTGACCGCCCAGCAGATCGTGCGCGAGTTGCAGGCGATGGGCGTGCCGACCACCGTCGTCTATGACGAAAAGGAGGAGATCGACCGCAACCAGTTCCCGTCGGGCCTGCGGTTCGAGGAACGCGAGAGCATGATGGCCGTTCAGCGCGAACTGGCCCAGGTGCCGGGCGTGACCGCCATCGTCTATGTCCAGACCTGCGCCGCCGAAAAGCGCCGCCGCAGGAAAAAGGGCGCCTTTCCCGACCCCGACCGCCGCATCTGGATCAACCCCGAGGTCTGCGAGGCCTGCGGCGATTGTTCGGTGCAGTCGAACTGCGTCAGCGTGGTGCCCTTCGACACCAGGCTGGGCCGCAAGCGCGCCATCGACCAGTCGTCGTGCAACAAGGATTACAGCTGCGTCAAAGGCTTCTGCCCCAGTTTTGTCAGCGTTTCGGGCGGCAAGCTGCGCAAGCCCGCCGCCGAGGCGCTGCACCTGCCCGACCTGCCCACGCCCGCGCTGCCCGCGATCCACGGCACGCATAATATTGTCATCACAGGCGTCGGCGGCACCGGCGTCGTGACGATCGGTGCGGTGCTGGCGCAGGCGGCGCAACTGGACGGCAAGGGCGCGGGGATGATGGAGATGGCGGGCCTTGCCCAGAAGGGCGGCGCGGTCCACATCCACCTGCGACTGGCGAACGCGCCCGAGGACATCAGCGCCATCCGTGTCGCCGTGGGCGAGGCCGACGCGGTGATCGGCGGCGATCTGGTCGTGACTGCCGGGGCGAAGACCGTCGGCCTGATGACCAACGGCCGCACCGGCGCGGTGGTCAACGACCACGAGATCATCACCGGCGAGTTTACCCGCAACCGCAACTTCCATGTGCCGTCCGACCGGCTGAAGCTGTCGCTGCAGGCGCGGCTGGGCGAGCGGGTCGGGTTCCTCGACGCGTCCAAGCTGGCAGAGCGCTATCTGGGCGATTCGATCTATTCCAACATGCTGGTGACGGGCACCGCCTGGCAGATGGGGCTGATCCCGCTGTCCGAGGCCGCGATCCTGCGCGCGATCGAGCTGAACGGCGCCAAGGCCGAGGAGAACAAGCGCGCCTTCCACATCGGCCGCTGGGCGGTGCTGTTCCCCGAACAGGCCCAGCCCACGCCGGTGGTGCAGCAGATGTTCGACCCCGTCGCCTATCGCGGGAACCGGCTGGTCGGCTATCAGGGCGAGCGGCTGAAGCGGCGCTTTCTGAAGCTGGTCGAGACGGCGCCGCCGGAGCTGCGCGAGACGGTGGCCGAAAGCTATTACCGGCTGCTGGCGATCAAGGACGAATACGAGGTCGCGCGCCTGCACCTGACCACCGTGGAAGGGGTGGCCCGCAGCTTTGACGGCGACACGAAGCTGACCTTTCACCTTGCGCCCCCCTTCATGGGCGGCAAGGACGCGGACGGGCGGCCGAAAAAACGCGAGTTCGGCGCGTGGATGCTGCCGGTGTTCCGGGGCCTTGCCGCGATGCGGGGCCTGCGCGGCACGCCGCTGGACGTCTTTGGCTGGCAGGGCGAGCGCAGGCGCGAACGCGCCATGATCGCGGCCTATGAGCGTGACATGGCCGAGGTGCTGCCCAACGTCACCCCCGCCACGATGGAGATCGCCCGCGAACTCGCGGCCCTGCCGCAGCAGATCCGGGGTTACGGCTTCATCAAGGATGCGGCGGCCGACAAGGCGCAGGCGCGGCACGACGAACTGATGGCGGCCTTCCGCGCCGGCGGCTGGCCTGTGCCGGAACATCGCATCGCCGCCGAGTGACCGAACGGCGGGCCGGATGCCGCGACTGACCGAAGTCATGGCATTCGGCCCGTCCCGCGCTTACAAGCGCCGAAACTGCAGGAGGTGCGCATGGCGGTGGGCGTGTTCGATTCGGGTCTTGGCGGGCTGACGGTCCAGCAGGCCATCGCCGCACGGATGCCGGACCTGCCGCTGGTCTATCTGGGCGACAATGCCCATGCGCCCTATGGCGTCAGGACGGCGGACGACATCTTCGGCCTGACCTGCCGGGCCGTGGAACGGCTGTGGGACGAAGGCTGCGACCTGGTGATCCTGGCCTGCAACACCGCCAGCGCCGCCGCCCTGCGCCGGATGCAGGAAAGCTGGATTCCTGCGGACAAGCGGGTGCTGGGCGTCTTCGTCCCGCTGATCGAGGCGCTGACCGAACGGCACTGGGGCGACAACAGCCCGCCCCGCGAGGTCGAGGTCAAGCACGTCGCCCTGTTCGCCACCCCCGCGACCGTCGCCAGCCGCGCGTTCCAGCGGGAACTCGCGTTCCGCGCCATCGGCGTCGATGTCGAGGCCCAGCCCTGCGGCGGCGTGGTCGATGCGATCGAGGACGGGGACGAGATGCTGGCCGAGGCGCTGGTGAAAAGCCATGTCGAGGCGCTGTTGCGCCGGATGCCGCATCCGCAGGCCGCGGTCCTGGGCTGTACCCACTATCCGCTGATGGAGCGCGCCTTCCAGACGGCGCTGGGGTCGCAGGTCAAGGTTTTTTCGCAGGCGGCCCTCGTCGCCGAAAGCCTTGAGGACTATCTGAACCGCAGACCGCAGTTCCGTGGGGCTGGCAAGGAATCGAAGTTCCTGACCACGGGGAACCCTGCGCGGGTATCGGCGAGGGCGACCCAGTTCCTGCGCCGCCCCGTTACCTTTGAATCTGCCTGACATGACCGAGGCAAGACCATGAGATCCTTGAAGAAGAAACGCCGTATCCAAGTCCTGTCTGCCGCTGCCGTCGCTCTGGCGTTGTCGGCGGGGCTGATCGGTTACGGCTTTCGCGACGGCATCAACCTGTATCGCTCGCCCACGCAGGTGATGACCGAGCCGCCCGCGCAGGGCGAGGTGTTCCGGCTGGGCGGTCTGGTGCAGGAAGGCACGCTGCAGCGTGGGCAGGGCGAGACGGTCAGCTTTGCGGTCAGCGACGGGGCCGAGGTGGTGCCCGTGCGCTTTACCGGGGTGCTGCCCGACCTGTTCGCGGAAAACGCCGGCATGATCGGCACCGGCCGGATGGAGAATGGCGTGTTCGTGGCCGACGAGATCCTGGCCAAGCACGACGAGAACTACATGCCCAAGGAAGTCGCGGATTCCCTGAAGGAAGCAGGCGTTTATCAAGAGCCCAGTTCCTGACGCAACGCGCGCAGGGTTAACGGGACGTTAACCGGCCCGGCGCAGCCTTATCCCCGCAAACTGACGGGGGCAGGGATGCAGACTGTGGACGAAATCGCCGCCGCCATCGTGGCGCGCGAAGGGGGTTATGTGAACGACCCCGACGATCCGGGCGGTGCTACGAAGCATGGCGTCACCATCGCCACGATGCGGCGGCTGGGGATCGACCTGAACGGCGACGGCAAGGTCGGGACCGATGACCTGAAGCTGCTGACGCGCGCGCAGGCCGCGCGCATCTATGTCGATCATTATTTCCGCGCGGCCCGGCTGGACCAGTTGCCGCAGGCGGTGCAGGCCAGCGTCTTCGACATGCAGGTGAACGCGGGCGCGAACGCGGTCCGCATCCTGCAGCGACTGGTCACGCGGATGGGCTTTGCCTGCGACGACGACGGGATCGTGGGGCCGCGCACCATCGCCGCGGCGAAATCCGCCGCCGAGGCGGCGCCGCGACATCTGGCGGACGCATATGGTATCGCGCGGCGCGATTACTATTACGCGCTGGCCGATGCCCGGCCAGCCAGCCGCAAATACGCGCGCACCAGAACAGGCGGCAAGGGCGGCTGGATCACGCGGGCCGAGGAGTTCATCTCGCCCCGCTATCGCCTGACGCTGGCCGAACATCGGAAAAGGACCGCCAGATGGGCATGATCGACCGCATCATCGGGGCCAGCGGCGCCGTGACCGCCGTTACCAACGCCGCGACCGGCGTGGCCGAGGCGTTCACGCCCAACGCCACCCGGCGGATGGAACTGGACGAGGAAGCCTATGCCCGGGCCATGTCGGAACATCAGGCCGAATTCGTGCAGGTTCCCGGCAACTGGTTCGACAGCCTGATGAACGGGCTGAACCGGCTGCCGCGGCCGCTGCTGACGCTGGGGACCATCGGGCTGTTCATCTATGCGATGGCCGAGCCGGCCGGGTTTTCCCGCCGGATGGAAGGGCTGGCACTGGTTCCCGAACCCCTGTGGTGGCTGATGGGGGCGATCGTCAGCTTTTACTTCGGCGCGCGCGAGGCGCATTATTTCCGTCACCGCGTCGCAGCCCGACCCACCTCCCTGCAGATGGCTGCGGCAATGGACGATTTCGCCGACAACGCCGCCCTGCGCGACTGGGCCAGCCAGCACCAGTGACGCAGGCGTGACGATCGGGCACATCGCCGGGGCTGGCGAGAAAGCGCCATAATGATTAATCTGCCCCCGGACCTTTCCGGGGGCTTTTTCAATGATTGCCGAACTTGGACATTTCGCGCTGATCCTGTCGCTGGCGGTGGCGCTGTTCCAGTCGGTCGTGCCGATGATCGGCGCGGCCCGCGGCTGGCCCGCCTGGATGGAAAGCGCGCGCCCCGCCGCACTGGCGCAGGTCGGGCTGGTGGGCATTTCCTTTGCCGCGCTGACGGTGGCTTTCGTCACATCCGATTTCTCGGTCGCGCTGGTCTATGAGAACAGCCATTCGGCCAAGCCGATGATCTACAAGATCAGCGGCGTCTGGGGGAACCACGAAGGCTCGATGCTGCTGTGGGTGCTGATCCTGGCGCTGTTCGGCGCGACGGCGGCCAGTTTCGGCGAGCATTTGCCGCCGGGGCTGCGTTCCCGCGTGCTGTCGGTGCAGGGGGCGATCGGGGCGGCGTTCCTGGCCTTCATCATCTTCACCTCGAACCCCTTCGTGCGGATGCCGCTGCCGGCCTTTGACGGGCGCGCCTTGAACCCGCTGCTGCAGGACCCGGGGTTGGCCTTCCATCCGCCGTTCCTCTACCTCGGCTATGTCGGCCTTTCGATGTCCTTCAGCTTTGCTGTCGCCGCGCTGATCGAGGGGCGGGTGGACGCCGCCTGGGCGCGCTGGGTCCGCCCCTGGACACTGGCCGCCTGGGTGTTCCTGACCATCGGCATCGCGCTGGGATCGTGGTGGGCCTATTACGAACTGGGTTGGGGCGGCTTCTGGTTCTGGGACCCGGTCGAGAACGCCAGCTTCATGCCCTGGCTGCTGGCAGGCGCCCTGTTACATTCCGCGATCGTCGTGGAAAAGCGCGAAACCCTGAAAAGCTGGACGATCCTGCTGGCGATCCTGGCCTTCGGTTTCTCGCTGATCGGGACGTTCATCGTCCGGTCGGGGGTCATCACCTCGGTCCACAGCTTTGCGTCCGATCCGTCGCGGGGGGTGTTCATCCTGGGCATCCTCGCAGTCTTCGTGGGCGGCGCGCTGACGCTTTACGCCGCGCGGGCGGGGGCGATGACGGCGCGCGGGGTCTTCGCGCCGGTCTCGCGCGAAGGGGCGCTGCTGCTGAACAACCTGCTGCTGGCGGTGGCATGCTTTGTCGTCTTCGTGGGCACGGTCTGGCCGCTGGTCGCGGAAATGGGCTGGGGCCGCAAGCTGTCGGTCGGCGCGCCCTTCTTTGAAAAGGCGTTCACGCCCTTCATGGTCGCGCTGGCCATCGCCCTGCCCATCGGCGCGATCCTTCCGTGGAAACGCGGCAAGCTGGGCCGCGCTGTCCAGACCCTGACGCCGGCGGCGCTGCTGGCCGTGGCGGTGGCGGGGCTGACCTTCGCCGTCTCGACCGGCCATTCGGCGCTGGCCGTCGTGGGCGCCGCACTGGGTGCCTGGCTGATCGGCGGCGCGGCCATCGACATCTGGCAACGCGCCGGGCGCGAGGCTGGGCGCCTGACCCGCCTGCCGCGCGCCGACTGGGGGCGCGTGATCGCCCATGGGGGGCTGGGCGTGACCTTCGTCGGCATCAGCCTGCTGATGGCCTGGCAGGTCGAGGATATACGCGTCGCCCGCGTCGGCGAAACCTTCACCGTAGCGGGATACGAGATCACCCTGCAGGAGGTCGAGGAACTGCCCGGTCCGAACTATACCACCACCACCGCCAGCATGCGGGTGACGCGGAACGGTCGGGAAATCACCGTGCTGCACCCGGAAAAGCGCGTCTATCCCGTGCAGGCCATGCCCACGACCGAGGCGGCGATCCATTCCGGTCCCTTTGGCGACATCTATCTGGTGATCGGCGATCCGCAGCAGGGGGGCGGCTGGGCCGTGCGCAGCTATATCAAGCCCTTTGCCTTCTGGATCTGGCTGGGGTCGGGGCTGATGGCGCTGGGTGGGCTGGTCAGCCTGTCGGACCGGCGCTGGCGCGTGGCCGCCGCCGCGCGCCGCACCCGCATGGTGGCCGCGGAATGAAGGCGCGCCTGCTTGCCGCCGCACTGGCCGTCCTGCTGGCCGCGCCCGCGCTGGCCGTCCAGCCCGACGAGGTGCTGGGCGACCCGGCGCTGGAAGCCCGCGCGCGCACCATCTCGCAATCGCTGCGCTGCCCGATCTGTCAGGGCGAGAACATCGACGAATCCAATGCCGCGATCAGCCGCGACCTGCGGCTGTATGTGCGGGAACGGCTGGTGGCGGGCGACAGCGACGCGCAGGTGATCGACGCGGTGACGACGCGGTTCGGCGAATTCGTCCTGTTCGAGCCAAAGGCCGACGGGGCGAACCTGATCCTGTACTGGGCGGGGCCGGTTATGGCCCTGCTGGCGGCCCTGGGAACCTGGCTGTTTCTGCGCGGCAGGCAGCGCGATGTTGCGGCACCCCAGCCCCTGACAGTAGATGAGCAGGCCCGTCTGGACCGGCTGATGCGCGATCAGGACAACTGAACAAAACGGGGTTCCCCATCGCGATTGTCGAAGAACGGCACTGTCGCGGGCGGCATCAGCGGGGCATCGCGCGCCGCGCGGGCCAGTTCTTCGATTTCGGCCAGCACGACTTCGGTGATGAAGGGCAGGTCAAGGGCGCGGGCCTCGGCCAATGAAACCCAGTGCAGATGGCTCAGTTCAACGCAGGCGCTGGAAAAATCACAGCGGTCGCCAGCCACGTCGCGTGCGTCGATCAAGAAGAACCGCGCATCGAAACGACGGGTCCGGCCCGGCGGCGTGACTGCACGAAAGACGAAGATCAGCGAGGCGGGCCGGTCAGGCGCCATGACAAGGCCGGTTTCCTCGACCAGTTCGCGCAGGGCGGCGGTTGCCAGAGCGTCCGGGGTCACGTCCGAATCCATGCGAGGCTCGGCGTTCAGGCGTACTCGGCAGGCGTCCCCCAGGACAGGGGTTGCGGGCAAGGCGGCATCCTCGGGGTCCACGGCGCCGCCGGGAAAGACATATTTTGACGGCATGAAGGCCGCAGCCGCCCCCCGCATTCCCATCAGCACGCTGGGGCCGCCGGGCGCATCGCGGTCAAGCAGGATCACCGTCGCCGCATCGCGGATGCGGTCGGCGAATGCGGCGGCCGTCACGGCTGCAGGTCGGTTGCGGCAGGCCGGTCCTCGACCCCGTCGCCAAAGCCATGCATCCGCTTGGCCCATTGCAGCGCGACCCAAGCACCCTTGATCCGCGGCAGCAGCAGCAGCGACAACACCGTGACCCCCGCGCAGAACAGCGTCAGCAGAAAGGCGGTCGAGGGACGATATGCTATGTAGACAGCCAGCAGCAGCGGCCCGGCCAGATGCGACACGATGAAGATCGTGACATAGGCGGGACCATCGTCGGCGCGATGGTGGTGCAGTTCCTCGTTGCAGGACGGGCAGCTGTCCTTGACCTTCAGATAGCCCGTGAACAACTGGCCCTGACCGCAGGCGGGACAGCGTCCCGCGGTGCCCCGGCGCATCGACTGGCCCAACGGGCGGTCGGCTTGGGCAAAACTGACGGGTGCGGCCAGATCGGACATGCGGGAACCTCGTATGACGGGCGCAGATCTGCGCCGGCCCTGCCAAGATAGGAAGCGGCGGCGCCGGATGCCAGCGCCGCCGCGCGAAAAATGGCCGCGGATCAGCCCCGCAGGATCGAGCGGCCGGCGTATTCCGCGGTCGCGCCCAGCATCTCCTCGATACGGATCAGCTGGTTGTATTTGGCCAGCCGGTCCGACCGGGCCAGGCTGCCGGTCTTGATCTGGCCGCAGTTGGTGGCGACCGCCAGATCGGCGATGGTCGAATCTTCGGTCTCGCCCGAGCGGTGCGACATGACGCTGGTGTAACCCGCGCGGTCGGCCATGCGGACCGCGTCCAGCGTTTCCGACAGGGTGCCGATCTGGTTGACCTTGACCAGCAGGCTGTTGGCGCAGCCCTGGGCGATGCCTTCGGCGAGGCGGGCGGGGTTGGTCACGAACAGGTCGTCGCCAACCAGTTGCACCGATGCGCCCAGACGGTCGGTCAGCAGCTTCCAGCCCTCCCAGTCGTCCTCGGAACAGCCGTCCTCGATCGACAGGATCGGATAGTCGGCGCACAGCTGGGCCAGATAGTCCACGTTCTCGGCCGGGGTCAGGGTTTTCCCTTCACCCTCAAGAACGTATTTGCCGTCCTTGAAGTATTCCGTCGCAGCGCAGTCCAGCGCCAGCATGATGTCGTCGCCGGGCTTGTAGCCCGCCTTTTCCACCGCCCGCAGGATGAAATCCAGCGCGTCGCGGGCGCTGGACAGGTGGGGGGCAAAGCCGCCCTCGTCGCCGACGCCGGTGGACAGGCCCGCCGCGTGCAGTTCCTTTTTCAGCGTGTGAAACACCTCGGACCCCATGCGGATCGCGTCGCGGATATTGTCCGCGGCGACCGGCATGATCATGAATTCCTGGATGTCGATCGGGTTGTCGGCGTGCTGGCCGCCGTTGACGATGTTCATCATCGGCACCGGCAGGACATGTGCGCCCGTGCCGCCGACATAGCGGTAAAGCGGCTGCGAGGTCGCCTCGGCCGCGGCCTTGGCGACGGCCAGCGACACGCCCAGAATGGCGTTCGCGCCCAGACGGCCCTTGTTGGGGGTGCCGTCCAGCTCACACATCATGCGGTCGATGGCCAACTGCTCGGTCGCATCTTCGCCGATCAGGTTCTCGGCCAGTTCGCCGTTGACGGCGGCGACGGCTTCCAGAACGCCCTTGCCCAGGTAACGGCCGTTGTCGCCGTCGCGCTTTTCCACCGCCTCATGCGCGCCGGTGGACGCGCCCGAGGGCACGGCGGCGCGGCCCATGGTGCCGTCTTCCAGCGTCACATCGACCTCGACGGTCGGATTGCCGCGGCTGTCGAGGATTTCACGCGCGAAGATGTCGATGATGGCGGTCATGGGCAGGCTCCTGTCTGGCTCTGCCCGGCTTCTAGCGGGCGGGGCCGCGCGGCGAAAGCCCGTCAGTCCTGCACCGGCTCCAGATCGGCCCAGATCGGCAGGTGGTCGGACGCCCGCCGCGCAAGCGGGCTGTCCAGAACGCCGCTGTCGCGCACGTTCAGGCCCGGCGACACCGCGATGCGGTCGTAACGCAATTGCGGGAACGGCGCGGGCCAGCTGGGACCGGGGGCCACGACCGTCAGGTCGGTCAGCGATTCGAATCCGCGGTCGTCGCGCCATTCGTTGAAATCGCCAGTCAGGACGAAGTTGCGTCCCGCGATGCGTGCGGCCTTGACCGCCAGCCGCGCCAGTTGCGCCCGCCGCGAGGACCGCGCCAACCCCAGATGCAGCGCCATGATCGTCATCCCCGGCAGGCGCAGGGCCAGCGCGCCGCGCGGTTCGATCCCCGGCAGGGGCAGGCGGCGCACTTGCGCGACCTCGGCCAGTTCGGGGCGCAGCAGGATGGTCTGGCCGTGCCAGCCCAGCGACAGGCCGGTTGTGCCCATATGGGGCGCGGGCACCAGCCCTGTCGCCTCGCGGATCAGGGTACGGGGCAGCGCCTCGGGGCGGCCGCCAAAACGGAAATCGACCTCTTGCAGGGCGACCACGTCGGCATCGAGATCCGAGATCACGACCAGGTTGCGTTCGGGCGAATAAGGCCCGGTCATGCCGCGGCACTTGTGCAGGTTATAGCTGGCCAGACGAAGCTGCATATGAGGTAACTGCCACGCCCTTGAGGGGGTTTCCAGCGTCAGGTGCCGCAGAAGGTCACGCGCACTTCCTCGCCCTCGGCCGGGGACAGGGACAGGTCGTCCCATTCGGGACGCTGCTCGAAAGGCGCGCTGACGGCATCGAACAGCCGGTGGAAGGGCGCGAAATCGCCGGTCACGCCCGCGTCGATGACCTGCTGGATGCGGTGGTTGCGCGGAATGCGGATCGGGTTGCTGCGGCGGACCAGATCCATGTCGGGCCCGCGGGCTTTCCAATCAGTCTCCCATTCGCGGAAGGGGGCGGGGTCGCGGAACTCGTCCGCCGCCGTGCCGTCCAGCAGCCCGCGGAAGGTGCGGGTGAAATCGGCGCCCTGCTGGGCCATCGGCGTCAGCAGGCGCTCGATCAGCGCACGGTCCTCGGGTCGGGGATCGGCCAGCCCCAGCTTTGCGCCGAAGCGGCGCAGCCATGCCTCCTGATAGAGCGCCGGGAAGCTGTGGACGGCATCGGTCGCGGCCTCGATCGCGGCCTTTTCCTCGCCCATCAGCGGGATCAGGCAGCTTGCCAGTTGCGCGAGGTTCCAGACCGCGACCTGCGGCTGTTCGGACCAGGCATAGCGCCCACCCCGGTCGATCGAGGAGAACACCGTGTCCGGGTGATAGGCATCCATGAAGGCGCAGGGGCCATAGTCGATGGTCTCGCCCGACACCGCCATGTTGTCGGTGTTCATGACGCCGTGGACAAACCCCAGGGCCATCCAGCGCGCGATGGTATGGGCCTGCCGCGCGATCACGCCGCGCAGCATCTGCAAGGGGCCGTCGGCCTGCGGATAATGGCGGGCGATGACATGGCCGGTCAGCGCGCGCAGGCGGTCCACGTCGCCGCGGATCGCGAAGAATTCGAAGGTGCCGACGCGGATATGGCTCGCGGCCACGCGGGTCAGCACCGCGCCGGGCAGGGCGGATTCGCGCCAGACGACCTCTCCGGTCGTGGCGGCGGCAAGGGCGCGGGTGGTGGGCACGTCGGCAGCGGCCATGAACTCGCTGACGATGTATTCGCGCAGCACCGGACCCAGCCACGCCCGCCCGTCGCCGCGGCGGGAAAACGGCGTCGGGCCTGATCCTTTCAGCTGGATGTCGAAGCGTGCGCCGTCGGGGGCCACGACCTCGCCCAGCAGGACCGCGCGGCCGTCGCCCAGTTGCGGGGACAGCCCGCCGAACTGGTGGCCGGCATAGGCTTGCGCGATCGGCTCCGCCCCCGGCGGCAGGCCGTTGCCCGCGATCATCGCCAGCCCTTCCGGCCCGGCCAGCCAGTCGGCGTCCATCCCCAGCCGCGCGGCAAGGGGGCGGTTCACCGCGATCAGGCCCGGCTGCGCGACCGGGGTCGGGGGGGTGCGGGTGAAGAAACCCGGTCCAAGCCGGGCATAGCTGTTGTCGAAGGCGATGGGCTGGTCCATTGCGACGATGTGGGAAAGCCCGCGACGGAATGAAAGGGGGTTAGGCCCGCTTGCTTGCGTGTGCCTTGCGCCCCGCGTATCCCTGCACCCTGCGCTTGCGTAGATCGTTCCATGAAGTTTCTCGATCTTGCCAAGGTCTATGTCCGGTCCGGCGGGGGCGGCGCGGGCTGCGTATCCTTCCGGCGCGAGAAGTTCATCGAATACGGCGGCCCCGACGGCGGCGACGGCGGCGACGGCGGCGATGTCTGGGCCGAGGCGGTGGAAGGCCTGAACACCCTGATCGATTTCCGCTATCAGCAGCATTTCTTTGCGAAATCCGGCCAGCACGGCATGGGCGCACAGCGCACCGGCGCATCCGGCGAGGACATCGTGCTGAAGGTTCCGGCGGGAACCGAGATCCTCGACGAGGACCAGGAAACCCTTATCGCCGACCTGACCGGACCCGGCCAGCGGGTGCTGCTGGCCAGGGGCGGCAACGGGGGCTTCGGCAACCTGCATTTCAAATCCTCGACCAACCGTGCGCCGCGCCATGCCAATCCGGGCCAGCCGGGGGTCGAGCGGACCCTGTGGCTGCGGCTGAAGCTGATCGCGGATGCCGGGCTGGTGGGGCTGCCCAACGCGGGCAAGTCCACCTTTCTGGCCGCCGTATCGAATGCCCGGCCCAAGATCGCCGACTATCCCTTCACCACGCTGGTCCCCAATCTGGGCGTCGTCGGCATCGATGGGCACGAATTCGTCATGGCCGACATTCCCGGCCTGATCGAAGGGGCCAGCGAGGGCAGGGGTCTGGGCGACCAGTTCCTTGGCCATGTCGAGCGGTCGAACGTGCTGCTGCATCTGGTGGACGGCACGTCCGAGGATGTCGCCGCCGACGCCCGCACCATCCTGACGGAACTGGAAGCCTATTCCCCGGTGCTGGCCGACAAGCCGCGCATCACCGTCCTGAACAAGATCGACGCGCTGGACGAAGACACGATTGCCGAACGCCGCGCCGCGCTGGAGGACGAGATCGGCGGTCCCGTCATGGTCATGTCCGGCGTCTCGCGCCAGGGCGTGACCGAGGTGCTGCGCGCCGTGTGGACGCGGATCGAACCCACCCGCCAGCCTGCGATCAAGGAGCCGGGACCGTGGCAGCCCTGACTCCCGAAATTGCACGCGCTCGCCGTCTGGTGGTCAAGATCGGCAGCGCCCTGCTGGTAGGCCCCGAAGGGCTGCGCAGCGGCTGGTTGCGGGCGCTCTGCGATGACGTGGCCGCATGGCGCGCGCGTGGGGCGGATGTGGTGCTGGTATCGTCCGGGTCCATCGCGCTGGGGCGGCGGGTGCTGGGCCTGCCCGCGGGCGCGCTGACGCTGGAACAATCGCAGGCCGCCGCGGCCGTGGGCCAGATTCGCCTTGCCCGCGCATACGAGGAAATGCTGGCCCCCCATGGCGTCACCACGGCGCAGGTCCTGGTCACGCTGGAGGATACGGAAAACCGCCGCCGTTACCTCAACAGCCGCGCGACGATGCAGACGCTGCTGTCCCTGGGCGTCGTTCCCATCGTGAACGAGAACGACACGGTCGCAACGGATGAAATCCGCTTTGGCGACAACGACCGGCTGGCAGCAGCAATCGCGGTGACCTGCGGGGCGGACCAGTTGCTGCTGCTGTCTGACGTGGACGGGCTTTACACCGCCAATCCCAAGACCGACCCCGACGCGCGCCACTTGGCCGTGGTCGAGCATCTGACGGCGGACATCGAGGCGATGGGCGGCGATCCGGTCAGCGGCGTCAGCAAAGGGGGCATGAAGACCAAGCTGATGGCCGCGCGCACCGCCGTCTCCGGGGGCTGCGCGATGGCGATTGCCGAAGGTTTGGTCGAACGTCCCCTGACGGCGGTGGCGAGCGGCGCGCGCGTGACCTGGTTCCTGCCCGAGGGCGACCCGCAGGGCGCGCGCAAGCGCTGGATCGCGGCGATGAAGCCGCGGGGCGAACTGATCGTGGATGCGGGCGCCGCCGTCGCTCTGGCGCAGGGGCGGTCGCTGCTGCCTGCGGGCGTCACGGGCGTTGCGGGCGTGTTCCACCGCGGCGATCCGGTCACGATCCGCGACCTGCGGGGCACGGGACTGGCGCAGGGGCTGACCCGTTACGATTCGACCGAGGCCCAGCAGATCGCCGGCAAGCGCAGCGACCAGATCGCGGCGATCCTGGGCTATGACCCGCGTGCGGCGCTGGTGCACCGCGACGACATGGCCGTGGGGCGCTGAACCCGCGCTTGCGTCACTGTTGGGACAGGATCCCGATCAGGAGGAAACGATTTCTTTCTGGCTCAAATACCCATGCGACCGTGATGTCGGCGCATCAGAGCTTTTCCGGAACCCCCCGTCCCAGCGCGCGGCGGCGGCGTGCCTCGCGCAGATGCGACAGATGCGCGGCGCTGGCACCGGGCGGGGGCAGCCCCAGCACGGCCTGGCGCAACGCCTCGATCCCGTCTTCGGACCGCAGCGGCAGGGTCGAGGGATCGATCGGCTGGCCTACGGTGATGCGATAGGTATGACCGGCCTTGTTCAGCACCTCGTTGAACAGCGTCACGTCGCGCAGCGTCGGATGGATCGCGTCCAGCAGATAGAACAGCGCCGAATTGCGCGCGCGGATATGCAGCGGAATGACGGGCGCGCCGAACTTGCGTGCGATCATCACCGCGGACGCCATCCATGGACGTTCGTGCAAGGTCAGGCCCCGGCGCTTGGCGAGTCGGCCCGACGGGAAGATCAACCCGATCCGGCCCTGGCCCAAGGCCGCGCGGGTGTAATCCATCGTGGCCTTGGTCTTGGCATGGCTGCGCTTTTCCATGCGCCATTCGACGGGGGCGATCAGTTCCTCGGTCTGGGGCAGGACGCGGATCATGTCGTGGTTGGCATAGATGAACAGATCGTCGCGGATCGCGGACACGACCGCATGCAGCACGATTCCGTCCGCGATTCCCGTCGGATGGTTCGACACGATCAACGCGGGTCCCGTGGCGGGGATGTTCTCCAGTCCCTCGACCCGCAGGTCGCGCACGATCAGCGCCGAGATGCGGCGCATGATTTCTTCGGTCGGCAGGTCGCGGAACTCGGCCGCAAGCTGCATCGTGCGCGGATAGCGCAGCAGGCGCATCATCATCTGCCGGGCCAGCGTGTGATGGGCCTTGCCCGAATAGAGCCACGGCGCCCGTTCCGCGATCAGCGGTTCCAGACGCTGCTGCATCTCGATCCGGGCCGGAAGGCCGGCGGATGCCGGGCGGTTGAAACGTTCACTCATGTCTTGCGAAGTCATGGAACGGCTTTGCGGTTCCTGCAAGCAGGCTCAGCCCTCGGTGGCAAGAATGCGCGACACCATCTCGGCCGTGTTGCGCGACAGCCCCGGCAGGCCCGCGATCCGCGACAGCGCCGCCCGCGCCCGGCCGCGCCGCTGCGCGTCATAGCGGGTCCAGGTCTCGAAGGCCGACGACATCCGCGCCGCGGTCTGCGGATTGACCGGGTCCAGCCGCATCAGCCAGTCCGCGACGAAATCGTATCCCGATCCATCGGCGGCATGGAACGCCGCGTGGTTGGCGGTCAGCCCACCGATCAGCGCGCGGAAGCGGTTGGGGTTGCGCCAGTCGAAATCGGGCCGTTCCGCAAGGCCGCGGGCAATCCGCACGGCGTCCGCAGGGACCGCGGCCATCGGCTGGACGGCAAAGAACTTGTCCATCACCAGCCGGTTGCCCGCGAACTGCGATTCCAGCGCGGCCAGCGCCGCATCGGCGCGTCCCGCCCGCACAAGTTCGGCCAGGGCGCCCATGCGTTCGGTCATGTTGCCCGCGCCGTCCCACAGCGCCTGCGCCCGGTCGCCCCCGTCAAGGCGCGAGAGCAGCGACAGGACCGCCAGC